>DASXBC010000189.1:0-4679 GCA_036406355.1 Solirubrobacterales bacterium
GGGTCGTGGCCGAAGAGCTGGATCGAGACCGGGTGCTCGTCGGGGTGGATCCGCATCAGCTCGCGCAGGGTGCGCTCGTTGCGGTGGTGGAGGCCGAAGCTCGAGACCATCTCCGAGACGGCGAGGCCGGCCCCGTGCCGCCTCGCCTGGAGGCGGACGAACCAGTTGCCGATCCCCGCCAGCGGCGCCAGCAGGACGCGGTTCGCGATCGGGACGCCGCCGATCTCGAACGGGTCGGTCAGAGGCGGCTGCTTTTCAGGCGGCGTTGCGGTCATGGATGAGACGCAGTCCGGTCAGGGTAAGCATCTCGTCGACCTCTTCGATCGTCTCCGTGAAGGGGACGATCCTGGCGGCGAGGCCGCCGGTCGCGAGCAGGCTGACCTCGCCGAGCTCCTCCTCCATCCGCCGCACGATGCCGTCGATCATCCCCGCGAACCCGAACACGACGCCGGACTGGATCGCCGCCGCGCTCGAGCGGCCGATCGCGTTCTCCGGCTCGGAGAGCTCGATCCGGGGAATCCGGGCCGCGCGTTCGACCAGCGCCGTCAGCGAGATCTCGAGGCCGGGCGCGATCGCCCCGCCGAGGTAGTCGCCATCCGCGGAGACCGCGTCGAAGTTGATTCCGGTGCCGAAATCGACGACGACGCAGGCGCCGCCGAAACGCTCGTAGGCGGCGACCGCGTTGACCAGGCGGTCGGCGCCGACTTCGAGCGGGTTGTCGATCCGGATCGGCATCCCGGTCTTCACCCCCCGCCGGATCGCGAGGAACCCGGCGCTCAGGTAGCGCTCGGTCAGCTGCTCGTACTGCGTGCCCAGCGGCGGCACCACCGAGGAGACGCAGACCGCATCGATGTCGTCGAGGCCGATCCCGCTCAGCGCCAGCATCCCGGCGATCCGCTCCGCGAGCTCGTCGCCCGTCGCCCCCGACCTGGTCTGAAAGCGCCAGTGCTCGACGAGGCGCTCACCGTCGAAGGCGCCGAGGTGGGTCTGGGTGTTGCCGATGTCCGCTGCGAGCAGCATCGAAATCGCCGCAAGTATCCACCAACACATGGGATCGACGCCGGTGAGGGTGCGGCTCCACAGGACCTCCGGCCGCGAATCAACCCCGGCCCGCCGGCAGGCTTGCGGGGCGCGCCGTGCCCGACTTCGCCGGCGGACCTTCCGCCCACGATTGCGGACGCCCTGCTGGAGCCGATGCGGGCCCCGGCCGCCGTCTAGGGCCGGCCGCGCTCGGGCGGTCCGGAGAGCTTCCGCTCCCGGATGCGTTCGGCGACGTGCGGGAACCTGGCCAGGTTGAGGTTGACGACGGCCCAGGGGACGAAGATCGCCGGAGCGCCGAACATCACCACCGCCAGCGCCCCGCCCGAGAGACCGAGGCCGCCGGTCGCGGCGGCGAGGATCACGAGCCAGCCCCAGACGACCGATGCCGCGGTCGGAGCGATCGCGAACTCGGCGAGCAGGTCGAACCGCCTTATTCCCTCCGGCCGATCCGCCCAGGCGCGCTGGTCGCGCAGGCGCATCCAGACGATCGGGATCCCGATCAGCTGAGCCCAGGCGCCCATCCAGATCACCGAGAGGGCGAGGGCGCCGAGAATCTGAAGTGCGCTCATTGGGACCGTTATCGGCGGGATCGGGCGCCGGCTACAGCGAGCCGAAGCGAACGACCCGCTGGCCGGGGCCGAGGCCGGCGAGGACGTCGGCGAGCCTCGTGCCGTCCGGCAGTGCGAGGCCGGGGTCCAGCTCAAGCAGTGGAACGAGGACGAAGCGGCGGCTCCTCACCTCGCGGTGCGGCAGGGTGAGGCGCTCGGTCTCGAGCTCGATCTCCCCGAGCAGCAGCAGGTCGATGTCGAGCGGGCGCGGTCCGTGCCGGGGCCCGTCGAGAACGCGGCCGCGCTCGACCTCGACCCGCTTGCAGAGGTCGAGCAGCGGCTCCGGCTCGAGATCGGTCCGGATCCGGGCCGCGGCGTTGAGGAAGTCGGGCTGATCGAGCACCTCGCCGACCGGCTCGGTCTCGAAGGTCGAGGACACCGCCTCGACCGCGACGCCGCCCTCGCCGAGGAGCTCGGTCGCGGCCCGCAGGTGGGAGACGCGGTCGCCGACGTTCGACCCGAGACCGAGGTAGCCGACGCGGGAGGCCATTACGCCTCCTCGCCGTTCTCCTCGCTCTCTTCTTCGGTGCGCTCCTGGCTGACCTCGACCGCGACCTCCTGGACGGCGAGCGGCAGCGGTGGCTCGGGCTTGGCGACCCGGACCCGCACCGATTCGCAGCGGTAGCGCTCCATCAGGCGCTCACCCGCGACCTGGGCCAGCCGCTCGAGCGTGCGATAGCTGCGCTCGGTCGCCGCGAGGGCGACGATGTCGCAGACCTCGCTGTAATCGATCGTGTCCTCGAGCCGATCGGTGAGGACCGCGTCGCAATCGGGCACGTCGAAGGAGACGTCGAACTCGAGACGCTGCCCGATCTCCTGCTCGGCGTCGGTGACCCCGTGGTGGGTGTAGATCGAGAGGCCGCGGAGGTCGACCTCGACGCTCGCTTCGATGCCGTTGTCGGCGGGCTGCTCCATCAACTCTTCAAGGTTTCGCGCTTCGCTCGCTTCGCAGAACGACAGATATCGATGCTCGCTCGCACCGCACTCATCGGGCAACCTATCCGAGGATCGCGGCCGCGACTCTCGCCGCCTGTGCGACCTCGGCGACATCGTGGACGCGGAGGACGTCGGCGCCCTCGGCGGCGGCGAGGATCGAGGCGGCGATCGTGCCGCCGAGCCGGTCGCCGACCTCGGAGCCGTCGATCCTGCCGATGAAGCTCTTGCGCGAGGCGCCGACGACCAGCGGCCGGCCCAACGATCGGCGCAGCTCGCCGAGGCGGCGCAGCAACTCGAGGTTGTGGTCGAGGCTCTTGCCGAAGCCGATCCCGGGGTCGAGCCAGATCCGCTCCTCGGCGACCCCCGCTGCGAGCGCCGCCTCGAGCCGCTCGGCGAGGAAGGCGCGGACGTCGTCGACGACTTCGTCGTAGGTCGGGTTCTCCTGCATCGTTCGGGGGTCCCCCTGCATGTGCATCAGGATCAGGCCGGCGTCGCGCTCGGCGCAGAGCGGCCCGATCTCGGGATCGTTCCTCAGCGCGGTGACGTCGTTGACGATCGTCGCGCCGGCAGCGAGCGCCGCCTCGGCGACGGCCGACTTCGACGTGTCGATCGAGACCCCGTGCGCCGTCTGCGCCACGTCGACCGTGAGTTCGGCGACGACCGGTTCGGTTCGCGCGATCTCCTCCTCGGCGCTGACCTCCTCCGCCCCGGGCCGAGTCGATTCCCCACCCACGTCCAGAATGTCCGCCCCGGCCTGCACCAGTTCCCGCCCATGCGCGATCGCCCTGTCCTCGTCGAGGTACAGCCCGCCATCGCTGAACGAGTCGGGGGTGACATTCACCACCCCCATGAGCCTCGCTTTCAGGGCCATGAGCGAAGTATCTCGTTCGTTCGGGGAGGGGTCATTGGGTACCTCCGGACTGGCGGATACTCAAAGTGCCGGTCTGATTAGACCGGCGATTGTCCGGGCGAGAGGCACCCCATCGCCCTCTCAGTCAGCTGGCGTCGCCGCCCGCGAACCCAGGCCGTGGGCGCGGCGAGGGCCGCGCGCCCTCACGCTGCGGACGCTCGGGCTCAGGTTCGGGCTCGACCTGCTTCGGCTCCTCGTCGTCGACGAAGACCTCGTCTTCGGGCTTGCCTTCGAGCAGGGCGACGAATTGCTCGGCGTCGATCGTCTCGCGCTCGAGCAGGATCTTCGAGATCCGGTCGAGGTCCTTGCGGCGCTCGGTCAGGAGGTCTTTCGCGGTCTGGTGCGCGGCCTCGACGATGCGGCGGATCTCGTCGTCGATCTCGCGCGCGATCTCATCCGAGTAGTCGGGTTCAGAGGAGAACTCGCGGCCGAGGAACGGCTGGCTGCGATCGTGGCCGAAGACGCGCGGGCCGAGGCGCTCCGACATCCCGAACCGCATCACCATCTGCTTCGCGGTCTCGGTCACCTTCTCGAGGTCGTTCGAGGCGCCGGTGGTGATCTCGCCGAAGACGATCTCCTCGGCGGCGCGGCCGCCGAGCGTCATCGCCATCGTGTCGGTGAGCTCGGCGCGGGTGGTGAGGAACTTGTCCTCGGTCGGAAGGTTGATCGTGTAACCGAGGGCCTGCCCGCGGGAGATGATCGAGATCTTGTGGACCGGGTCGCAGTTCGGCAGCAGGTGACCGACGATCGCGTGGCCGAGCTCGTGGTAGGCGGTGACGAGGCGCTCCTTCTCCGACATCACGCGGCTCTTCTTCTCGGGGCCGGCGATCACGCGCATGATCCCCTCCTCGAGCTCGTCCATCGTGATCTCGCGCTGGTTCTGGCGCGCGGTGAGAAGCGCCGCCTCGTTGATCAGGTTCGCGAGGTCGGCCCCGGTGAAGCCGGGCGTCTGGCCGGCGAGGGTGTCGAGGTCGATGTCCTTGGCCAGCGGCTTGCCGCGGGTGTGGACCTCGAGGATCTGCTTGCGGCCCTTGCGGTCCGGGCGGTCGACGACGACCTGGCGGTCGAAGCGGCCCGGGCGCAGCAGGGCCGGGTCGAGGATGTCGGGCCGGTTGGTGGCCGCGATAAGGATGATGTTGTCCTTCATCTCGAAGCCGTCCATCTCGACGAGGAGCTGGTTCAGC
>DASXBC010000190.1:0-16644 GCA_036406355.1 Solirubrobacterales bacterium
GAATAGATGTCGAAGGAACGCTCGCCGCGCGAGGTCTGCTCGACCACCATCGGTACCAAGGGACTCATTGTCCGCACTCTATAGAAGGCGACCGGCGGCCTTCCGCGCTCAGAACGACTGGATCGCACTTGGCTCGCTGCGCGAATAACCACAGACGCACGCTTGCTCGCTTTGCGCTCAGTCCGAGCCCGGCGTCCAGAGGGATCCGGCCGCCTCGCGCTCCTTCTCGGGCGTCCAGAGCTTCTCGCGCGCCTCGGCCTGCTCGAGCGGGATCGGCTTGGCGCTCTCGGCGACCACATCGATCGCCTTGCGGAAACTGATGTCCTCGGCGACCATCGCGTCGCGGCCCCTCTCGCGCAGCCTCTTCAGCAGCTTCTCGGGGGTCGTCCGCTCATGTTCAGCCGGGTGGGCAAGGGCCTCGAGCAGCTCCCCCTCGGTTGCCTCGATCCCCTCGGCCTCGACGATCGCGGCGAGGACGGCCTCGCGCCGCAGCTCGCGTTCCGCGTCGGGCCTGGATTCCTCGATTACCTCGTCGCGAGTCTTCCCCTGCATCTGCAGGTAGCTGTCGGGGCTCATGCCGCGCGCCGCCAGCTGCCGTTCGACCCGGCCCCACCTTTCGGCGGCGCGGGCGGATACGAGCTCGTCCGGCAGCTCGACCGTCGCCTTCTCGGCGGCGGCGTCGACCGCGGCCACTCGGAAGTCCTGCTCGATCCGCGAGTCGACGACCTCCGCCAGTTTCTCGCGAATGTCTGCTCGCAGCTCCTCCAGCGTCTCGAACTCGGACGCCTCGGAGGCGAAATCGTCGTCGACGTCCGGCAGGACCTTTTCGCGAACCTCCTTCACCTCGACCTCGAAGACCGCCTCGACGCCGGCCAGCTGCTCTGCCTGGTAGTCGTCGGGGAAGGTGACCTCTATCTTCCGAGCCTCCCCTCCGGTCGCCCCCTGCAGCTGGTCCTCGAAACCCTCGATCAGCTGGCCGCCGCCGAGCTCGAGCAGGTAGTCATCGGCCTTGCCCCCCTCGAAGGCCTTGCCGTCGATCAACCCCTCGAAGTCGATCAGCAGGACGTCGCCGTCGGCCGCCGCGCGCTCGACCGGCTCGAGCTTCGCGAAACCTTCGCGGATCCGATCGATCTCACGGTCGACCATTTCCTCGGGCGGCTGGGGCTCGGCGCGGCCGACCTCGAGGCCCTGGTACTCGCCGAGCGTCGCTCCGGGACGCACCCCGATCTCGAACTTGAAGCCGAGCGACTCCCCCTCGCCCTCGGGAGCGGAGACGATCTCGATGTCGGGATCGCCGATCGGGCTCAGCCCGGCCTCGAGCAGCGCCTCTTCGTACCACTCCGGAAGCGACTCCCGGACGGCCTCCTCGAAGACCGCCCCGAAGCCGAGCCGCTGGATCACCAGCGACGGCGGCGCTTTCCCCTTGCGGAAGCCGGGAAGCCGCATCTCACGCGCGAGCCCCCGCGCGGCACGCTGGACGCCGCGATCGAGGTCCTCGGCGGGGACCTCGACCTCGACGCGCGCGCGCGAGCCGGGCAGCTCGGTGACGGTCGTCTCCATCCCGCTTGACCCTAGATGATCGTTTGCGGCGGCCTCGGCCTCATCGGTCCCGGCGACTTCGGAGGAGGCCGCGATGGAGGGCCACCGAGAAGTCGATCGCGAACGCAAGGCCGCGCCCGAGCGGGCCGGTGACCAGCCAGGCCTCGAATCTAGTCACGCAACTCCCCGTCACCGGCGATCAGCCGTTGCTCGAGCAAGGCCCCGTGGCCGGCCGAGACCGCTCGCTGCGCGCGGCGCTCGTCGAGCTCGATGCCGCGCGCTTCGGCGAGCTCGATCAGGTGCTGCTTCTCGGTCCCTTCGCGGGCGAGCTCGAAGAAGGTCCAGGCCAGGACCCCAAGGGCGAGGAAGGTTCCCTCGATCATCATGATCGCCCCGGCGATGCTCTGGTCCGCCAGGGGAGTGATGTGCCAGTGGCGCTCGCCGGGACCGTAGATCGGGTAGAGCACCGAGCCCGACCACATCAGGATGTTGCCGAGGATCGCGCTGGTGAAGCGGACGGCGACGACGTATCCGATCTTCCAGCCGGTGCTGAACCACTCTGGCTTCGGCAGCGGGCCGAACACCGGCATCCACATCAAGCAGCCGAAGAAGATGAAGCTGGTGTGCTCGAGCGCGTGGATCGGCGCCTCTCCGTAGGCGTCCTGGTAGATCGGGGGGAGGTGCCAGAGGTAGAAGTTCACCGCCCAGAGCGGCAGCGCGACCGCCGGGTGGGTGAGCACCTGAAGTCGATTGAAGACCCGGATCGCGAGGATCGGCTGCAGCAGCGAGCGCGTCAAGCCGAGGACGAGAAGCAGCGTCGCGATGTCGCCGAGCAGCAGGTGCTCGACCATGTGGGCGAGTACGAGTTCGTCGGAGATGTGACCGACCGGGCTGAACAGCGCGATCGAGATCACCAGGAGGCCGGACCCGAAGCAGACCTGTCGCCAGGTCGGGACGGGCCTGTCGGCCCATTGCAGGACCATCACCCGATGCCAGTAGAGGACGCCCGCGAGGGTGATCGGGATCACCTCGATCGGGACAAACGCTCCTGTGACATGGGCAGCAGGCGCAATCACGGAATTCAGCGTAGCCATCGCGCGCTGGTAGCTTGGCCACGCCGTGAAGTTCATCGACGAGCAATTCCCGCCGATCGGCGGCTACGGATTCCTCTCCGACTGCCACACCGGTGCGCTCGTCTCCTACGCCGGCCCGATCGAGTGGCTCTGCCTCCCACGCTTCGACTCCCCCAGCGTCTTCGGCGCACTCCTCGATCGCGCAGCGGGGCGCTTCACGCTGGCGCCGCCGGGTGTCGTCGTTCCGATCAGTCGCCGCTACGAGCCGGGCACGCTGATAATCGAGACGACCTGGGTCACCGACACCGGCTGGGTGGTGATCCACGACGCGATGACGATCGGCGACTGGGAAGAGGAGGGATCGGGATCGCGTCCGCGGATCCAGCACGAACCGGACCACTCGCTACTGCGGCTGATGACCTGCATCGACGGGGAGGTCGAGATGGAGATGGAGTGCCTGCCGCGGTTCGGTTACGGAGCCGATCGGGCGGAGTGGACCGGCGGCGATCTCGGCGAAGCCACGGCCGTCGGCCCGGACGGAACCGAGCTGCGCCTCACCTCCGACATGGAGATCTCGCTCGGCGACGGGGCGGCGACCGGAACGATCCGCCTGCGCGAGGACGAGACCGGCTTCTGCGCGGTGAGCTGGGGCGAGCAGGAGCTCGGCGGTCCGCGCAGCGCGCCGGAGGCGCTCGAGCGCCTCGACTCGACCGAAGAATTCTGGCGCCAGTGGCTGCGCGCGGGGAGCTTCCCCGACCACCCCTGGCGGATCCACCTCCAGCGCTCGGCGCTCGTCCTCAAGGGCCTGACCTACTCCCCCACCGGCGCGATCCTCGCCGCGCCGACCACATCGCTGCCGGAGACCCCCGGCGGCGAACGGAATTGGGACTACCGCTACAGCTGGATCCGCGACGCGACCTTCAGCCTCTGGGCTCTGCACACGCTCGGATTCGACGAGGAGGCGAAAGCGTTCATGAAATTCGTCGTCGAGGTCTGCCGCGAGGACCCGCACCTCCAGATCATGTACGGGATCGGCGGCGAGAAGGACCTCGCCGAGAGCACTCTCGACCATCTCGGCGGCTACGGCGGGGCGCGGCCGGTGCGGATCGGCAACGGCGCCTACAAGCAACACCAGAACGACGTCTGGGGCGCCCTGCTCGACTCGATTTACATCCACGCCAAAGCGCTCCGCGGTGAGGGCACCCAGGCCGACCGTCAGCTGATCGGCGAGCAGGTCGAGGCGGCGATCGCCGCATGGCCCAACCCCGACCAGGGAATCTGGGAGGCCCGCGGCGAGCCCCTCCATTACGTCTCATCGAAGCTGATGATCTGGGTGGCGGTCGACCGCGGCGCGCGCCTGGCTCCGAGCGTGGGTCGCGACGACCTGGCCGAGCGCTGGCGCCGGAAGGCGGAGGAGTTCCGCGAGGAGATCCTTGAGCGCGGCGTCCGCGACGGCGTCTTTCGCCAGCACTACGAGACCGACGCTCTCGACGCCTCGACGCTGCTGGTCCCGCTGTTCCGCTTCCTGCCACCCGATGACGAGAGGGTGCGGGCCACGGTCGAGGCGATCGCCGAGGACCTGACCAAGGACGGTCTCGTCCTCCGCTACAAGACGGATGAGACCGACGACGGCCTCAAGGGCGAGGAGGGCACGTTCCTTATCTGCTCGTTCTGGCTGGTCTCGGCGCTGTCGGAGATCGGCGAGCAGGAACGCGCCCGGGCCCTCTGCGAGCGGCTGCTCGAGTCCGCGGGCTGGCTCGACCTCTTCGCCGAGGAGCTCGAGGCTCACAGCGGCCGTCATCTCGGCAACTTCCCCCAGGCCTTCACCCACCTCGCCCTGATCAATGCCGTCTCCCACGTGATCGCAGACGAGGAACGCAGCGATGGTGGCCCGACCGCGGTCTTCAGCGAAATGGGGGGCGTCCGCGAGGACGCCTGAGGTGGCGGCCGGGGATCCCGCCGGCCGGCGTCAGAGCGAGGCGGCGCCCTCGTCTGCCTCGAACAGCTTGCCCGATCGGATCCGCTCCGCCATGTCCTTCGATTCCTCGCGGTAGACGTTGCCGTCCTCGAACTCGATGACCGGATACTTGCGCTGGCCCGAGAGCCGCTCGAGGTTTTCGCGCTTGCCGGAGGAGAGCGGGCCCTTCACGACCTCGTACTCGACGCCGGCCTGATCGAGTGCCTTCTGGACTTTCCAGCAGGGATGAGCGCCGATCTTGACCCAGGTCGCCGAGCAACGATGGAGCTTCACCGCCATGCCACGACCCTAACCGATGTCGACGGCCTCGCCCAGCGGAAGCCAGCGCACGCTTTCGCGGACCTCCGCCGGGGCGCCGGCGAACTCGGACTCGATCGCGTCGCGTCCCTGGCGGAAGTGCCTCCAGCCCTCGTAGTGGATCGGGACCGCGACCCGCGGCTTCATCAGGCCGCAGAGCTCGACCGCCTGCGCCGCGGTCATCGTGTAGTGAATCGGCCCCGAGATCGGGAACCTGACCCCGCCGAGGTGGATCAGCGCCGTGCCGACGTCGAGTCGGTCGGCCACCTCACGGACACCGTCGTAGAGGACGGTGTCGCCCGAGATCCAGAGGGCTCCCCCCTCCTGGCCTTCCCAGGCGAGGGAGAAGCCGACTACCTCGCCGACGATCGGATGGCTGAGCGGCGGGCCATGGCGGCAGGGCGTCGCCGTCACCTCGATCGAGGGCCGGCCCCCGGCCTGCAGGCTCGTGCTCGACCAGGCCGCGAGCCCGCGCGCGTCGCCACCGAGCCGGCGGGCGCCGGGAACCGTGGTGATCACCGCATCCGCACCCGGCAGAAGCTCCCGCCCGGCCCGGTCGAGGTTGTCCTCGTGATGGTCATGGCTGAGGAGAACCGCGTCGATCGTGCCGAGCTCGGCGACCGCGACCGCCGGCCCGCTCAGCTTCTTCGAGCCGGTTCCCCAACCGAACCGGTAGCTGCCGCCGGCCGGGTCGAAGGTCGGGTCCGTCAGCAGTCGCCAGCCGTCGATCTCGATCAGGACGGTGGGCCCGCCGATGTGTGTGAGACGGACTCCGGTCACGAATTTTCCCCCACCATGGCCGCCAGCACCGTATACGGTCGACAGATGCGATCCAGGCTCCTGATCGCAATCGTTTCGATCGCCTTGCGTCCCCGCTGGAGCATTTCCGGCAGCGGCTCGGGCAACACCGGGGGCGGCACGCCGGGCCAGACCTGGCAGTGGAGCCTCGCGCCCTCCGGCTAGCCGCCGTCGGACCGGCGGTCGTAGGAGACCGAATAGGCACGGGACCGAAAGCTCAGGACGGGGTCATCCGAGAGCTCGATCCCATCGGTCACCGCGGTCGGGTCGAAGACGTGCTCGGCGCCCTGCTCGCTCGGGCCGGTGATCTCGAGCGTGCCGACGAGGACTCGCTCGCGGTCCTCCGGCCAGACCGAGGAGGGGTCGTGGGGATCGTCCCCCGGCGCCGCCACCTGGACCTCGAGACCGAACCGGACCGGGCCCTCGCCCAGACGCGCTTCGAGCTCCTCGCGGAGGTAGTCGCGGCCGCGGCGCTTGGCCTCCCCCCGCGCCAGCGGCTCGAGATCGATCGTCGGCTTCCATGTGTAGCGGACGTATCGCTCGCCGCCCTCGGCGTCGACCCATTTGAAGGCGTGGAGCGCGTAGTAGGGGATCGCGGCGTAGCTCGGAGGCGGTTTCAGGAGCGCCAGATTCGAGCCGATCGTCCCGATTGCGCCGGGGTGGCGGGCCAGGAGCAGCGGCAGCCTCAACGCGGAGGCGACGCTCGGCTTCGTGACCCGGATGAACTCGACGAACGGGTCGGGGCCCTTGAACGGGAACCGCGGCAGGGTCTGGGAGGAGATGTCGGTGCGGGAGCCGTCGGGCAGGTGGAAGGAGACGGCGAGGCCGCGGACGTCGGGGGCGAAGTCGGGCGCGTCAGGGTCGCCGCCGCCGTTCGAGATCCTGGCGATCGCGTCGACCGGACCGCCCTGCATGTGGGCCGCCCGGGTTAGTGCGGCGGCCTCGGGCGTGGCGGTGAAGGTCCCCGAGTAGACACTGCCCTTGGCGTGCAGCGCCCGGCGGCCCGGATGGGTGCCGAATTTGAAGTTGGCCGCCTCGACCGCCTGCTCCGGCGTCGTCACCCGACCAGCCTATCCCCGGATCCTTCGCCGCGGCCGCGATACGGTTACCGACGTGGACGAGGCCCGCGCCAAAGAGTTGCTCGCGCAGGAGCGGCAGCAGATCGAAGACGAGCTGGCCGGGCTCTCGCGCGAAGGCCCGGAGGAGGGCGACGAGCGCCTCGAGCCGGGCGACGTGAACTCCGAGGGGCTCTACCAGGACGAGCTCGACGCCGGCCGCTCCCAAGACCTGAATGCGAGGCTGGCCGCGGTCGAGCGGGCCGAAGAGCGCCTTGCGGGGGGGACCTACGGCCTCTCGATCCTCAGTGGCGAGCCGATACCCGACCAGCGGCTCGAAGCGCAGCCGGCAGCCGAGCTGACGGTCGCCGAGGAGGAACGCCGGCCGCGGCCGGAGTAGCGGCTACTGCTCGTAGCCCTCGACGACGTCGGGGGCGCGTGGAGAGGTGTCGTCGGTCTCGAGCCCGAACTCCTCGTGTCCCTTGCGCTGGCGCAGCAGGTCCCAGCAGGTATCGAGTTCGACCTTCAGCTCCTCGAGCCGGGCGTGGCGCTCGGGATCGGGGCCCGAGTCGATGCCGGCGTCGGCGAGACGCCGCTCCTCGGCCACAAGCTCCTGGATCCGGTCCTGGATTCCTCGGTCGTCCATCGCCTTCACGATAGCGCCGCGCGACCGGCGGGCTCGGTGGCAGGCGGCGTCATCAGGGCAACCGGGAGGGTCAGGCCGGCAGAGCGTCGCAGGGTCGCTATCCGGCGGCCGGGTTGGACCGCGTCGCGGATCTCGCCGACCCGCTCCCCGAGCGAGGCGACGGTCGCGTCGAGGTCGGGGGCGACGAACGCAAGCCCCCAGAAGAACGCCGGGTGGTCTCCCCCGGCTCGCTCGACCGCGTCCTTCGGCTCCTGGATGACCTCGAGGACGACCTCGCCGAGACGGAAGAAGGCCTGCCGAGGCGCGCCGGCGGGTGTCGGCTCCTCGCGGACACGCCTTAGGTCGAGGCCGGCGGACTCCATCGCGGCAACCGTCCGCTCGAGGTCGGGAGTGATCGCAACGACGTGATCGAGAGCCGTGACGCCGTTCGGATGCTCCCGAGCCACCTCCGGCGGCATCCGGTCGGAGCGAGCGGTCGCGATCCCGTCGAGGGCCGCCGACTCGGCGATGCCGCGGAGCGACCATCCGGTCAGGCCCAGCCCTGGGTCGCTCGGCGCCAGCCTGATCCGCGTCTGCGAGACGACGCAGGTGTCGCCGTCGAGGACGAATCCGATCTGCCGCCACGCCGCGGGCGTATCGACGACGGTCAGCTCGTCAACGGTCACCGCCACGGGCACACGCTAACCGGAAGCGGCGCAGTTTCGCCGTCCACCCGCGGGGTAGCGCGTGTGGGAGGAAAACAATCGAAGGGGGAGCCATGCCGGAGACCATTCGCGAGGTGATGACCCCCGACCCCGCCCGCGTCGAGGCCGACGACCTTCTGATCGATGCGGCCAAGGCCGTCGTTCGCGAGGTTTTCACCACCGAACCGACGACGCTCTCCCCTGAGGACAGCCTCGACGAGGCGATCGACGCGTTGCGCGAGGCACACGTGCGGAGGCTGCCGGTGGTCGAGGGCTCGGAGGTCGTCGGGATCGTCTCGATCGGCGACCTCGCGCAGGCGCGCGACGAGAGGTCGGCGCTGGCCGATATCAGCGCGGCCGCGCCCAACAACTGAGAGGCCGGTTACTCGCCCGCGGCGGGGCGGGCCCCCCATCCGTTCCCGCCGCGGCGATCGGCCTGTCCAGGGCCTCGAGAACCTGATCGGCGAGCGCCGACCCGTCCTCGGGTCGCAGCGGGGTGGCGTTGACCCGCAGCACGATCCCATCCTCGTCGATCTCCTCGAGACCGACGTGCGGCGGGTAGCGCGTCGGGACCGTGATCGCCTCGCGCAGCCGCTCCTCGATCCAGCCAGGGCTCGCGCCCTCGCGGTAGCGGACCCGGACGTCGAGTCTGTCAGGCTCGCGCAGGGGGACGATGACCAGCGTCAGCAGCACCGAATTCGGAACGCGCAATCGATCGGCTCCCTGCGCGAAGGTCGTGTAGAAGAGGCCGAGCGAGCTGACCGTCCCCTCGAGCGACCCCGCCAGCGCGCCGCCGACCAGGCGCACCCGCTGGCCGACGCGGAATGGCCTCGTCCCCTGGAGGACGATCCCGGCGAAGATGTTGCCGACGGTCTGCTGGGCCGCGAGGCCGAGCACGATTGCCGTGAACGCGCCTCCCACCGCCAGCGTCCCCATCGTCACCCCCGCGATCCTCAGCGCAACGCTGACGACCACCGCCAGTGAGAGCAACCTGATCAGGAAGCCGACCGTCCCCGCGACCGCGGGATCGAGCCGTCGGTAGAAGGCCGGGGAGACGAGCCTCCCCAACCAGGTGGCGGCGGCGGAGCCGGCGATCACCAATACGACGACGGTCGAGACCCGGATCCAGGTCTCATACCCCGGCGCCAGCTCGGCCCGGCGCCCGTAGACGACCAGGACCACGGCGATCAGCAGCAGCGCCGCCACCAGGCCCCAGCGCGATGCCTTGGCCGCGGCCGGCTCGAGCTCCTCGCCGAGGCCCGCCGATTGCCAGGCGTCGGTCCGCGTCTCGAACAGGTCGGGGCGAAGCCTGCGGCGCACCGGGGGCATCACTTCGACCTACCCGCCTCGGGCCGGGCTACGCGTCTAGCCGGGACGCGGCTGCGGGGTGGGCGGCGCGTCGCGCGACGGTCCCTCCCCGGGGGCGTACTCGCCTCCGCGCAGTCGTTTGACCCTTCCCTCGATGATCGCCTCGCGCAGCGCGGCGCGGAACCGGCCGGGACCCCAGTAGCGGGCGCCGACCCTGCGGGCGAGCTCGCGCCGGTTGGCGCTGCCGCGATCGCGCAGCGCGCGGTCGATGATCTCGACTTCCCGCCCGAACCCGGTCGGCGCCAGCGGGGCCGAGACCGGCATTCCCGGCGATCCGATCCGGGCCCCGCCCGGCCGGAACCGCCGCGCCGGCGGCGGCTGTCGCTGCGGCTCCTCGCCTCCCTCCGCGGTCAGCGGCTCGGCGACGTCCTCGAGCTGTTCCTGCTCGGCGCTGACTCCGAAGAGCAGCTCGGCGACGCCGCCGAGGGTCATTACCACGGCACCGATGAAGAACCCGATCGCGACCTGGCTTTCGCTGCCGGATGCGATCAGGTGTCCGAACAGCAGCGGGCCGGCGATCCCTCCGGCAGCTGTGCCGGCGGCGTAGAAGAAGGCGATCGAGAGCGCTCGCGTCTCCATCGGGAAGATCTCGCTGACCGTGAGGTAGGCGGAGCTGGCGCCGGCCGAGGCGATGAAGAAGATGACGAGGACGAACGCCATGAACGACCAGGTCGTCAGGCTTCCGTCGACGAGAAACACGCCGAGGGCCGCCGTGACCGCCGCCGACAACAGGTAGGTGGCGCTGACCATCGGTTTGCGGCCGATCGTGTCGAAGAACCGCCCGAGGGTCAGCGGCCCGAGGAAGTTCGAGAAGGCGAACAGCGCGATGTAGAGCGGGATCGTCCCGGACGCGACGGAGAAGAATTCACCGAGCAGCGTCCCGAGGTCGAAGGTGACTGCGTTGTAGAGGAATGCCTGGCCGACGAACAGAGCCAGCCCGAGAACCGTGCGGCGCGGGTATTTCGAGAATGCGGTGGAAGCGATCTCGCGGAAGTGGATGCGCTCGCGGGGACGAATCGTGATCGCGTCCCCGGGCTCGTCGAGCTCCTGCTCCGTCTGCTCCCGCACGTCATCCTCGATCTGGCCGACGATCTTCTCGGCCTCCTCCTCCTGACCGTGGATGAACAGCCACCGCGGGCTCTCCGGCACGTGTCGTCGAACCAGGAGGATCCCGATCCCGAGAACGGCGCCGATCCCGAACGCAAGCCGCCAGCCGAAGTCGGCCGCGAACAGCGCCGTGTCGAGCAACGGCACCGCGAGCAGCGCGCCCCCTGCGGCTCCGAGCCAGTAGCTGCCGTTGATGATCAGGTCGACGCGGCCACGGACCCGCGCCGGGATCAGCTCGTCGATCGCCGAGTTGATCGCCGCGTACTCGCCGCCGATTCCGGCGCCGGTGAAGAACCTGGCAGCGTAGAAGTACACCGGGGTGAACGAAAAGGCGGTGGCGACCGTGGCGACGATGTATACGCCGAGCGTGACCATGAAGAGCCGTTTGCGGCCAAACCGGTCGGTCAGTTGCCCGAAGAAGAGCGCCCCGATGCAGGCGCCGCCGACGTAGAAGGCCGCGGCGGTTCCGATCTGGCTCGGGTCGAGGGCGATGCCGCTGCCGTGTTCGGTAAGGCGGTCGGCGATGCTGCCGACGATCGTCACCTCGAGCCCGTCGAGGATCCAAACCGTCCCCAGCCCGATGACGATCATCCAGTGGAAGCTCGACCACGGCAGCCGGTCGAGGCGGGAGGGGATGTCGGTCTCGACCGTCCGCGGCTGCGATTGGGCCTCCATGACCGCGATTTACCCCGCCGGAAATTTGAGCAAACGATTTCGCTCGGCCGCGCCGAAGTCTTGAGCGCGCTCTCCTAGGTCGGAGGTTGCACGGCCCCTCCCCGGGTAGCACCCTCGCATGAGCCGCAAGCATGGCTGGGCCGCGACATTGAGGCGGACCGTGAGCGAGTTTCAGGAGGACAACCTCTCCGACTGGGCCGCCGCGCTGACCTACTACGGGCTCCTCTCGCTGTTCCCGGCCCTGATCGCCCTGGTCTCGCTGATCGGTATCTTCGGCGACCCGAGCTCGACGACGGCGAGCCTGACCGAAATCATCACCGAAATCGGCCCCGAATCGGCTGGAGAAACGTTCTCGGGCCCGATCGAATCCCTGACCGAACACCGGGCGACGGCCGGCTTCGCCCTGGTCGGCGGCCTCGCTCTCTCGCTCTGGTCGGCCTCCGGCTACGTCGGCGCATTCATGCGCGCGTCGAACGTGATCTATGAGACACCGGAGGGGCGACCGTTCTGGAAGCTGCGGCCCCTGCAGGTCGCGGTCGCGCTGGTGATGATCGTCGCCTTTGCGCTGCTCGCGATCGCGCTCGTCATGACCGGCCCGATCGTCAGAGCGGTGGCGGCGCCACTCGGGATCGGCAGCACCGCGGTCGATATTTGGAACTTCGCCAAGTGGCCGGTGATGATCATCGTCTTCATCGTGATGGTCAGCATCCTCTACTACGCCTCGCCGAACGTGAAGATGCGCGGGTTCAGATGGATCACGCCGGGAAGCGTCCTCGCGGTCGTGGTCTGGATCGTCGCCTCAGCCCTGTTCGGCGTCTACGTCGCGAACTTCGGTTCCTACAACGAGACCTATGGCACCCTCGGCGGCCTGGTCGCTCTGCTGGTCTGGATCTGGATCAGCAACGTGGCGATCCTCTTCGGCCACCAGCTGAACGCCGAGCGCGAGCGCAGCATCGAGATCGAGGAGGGCCGGCCGCGGGCCGAGCGCGAGATCCAGCTGGAGCCGCGGTCTGAGCCGAAGGCTCCGAAGACGGCCTAGAGGGAGCCCATTGCCAGGGCCGTGATCGGCGATCAATCGCCGGCGAGGGTGCCGCCGCTGAGAACCGAGCGCGGCGATTCGGCGACCACGTCGGAGCCGGGTCGGGCGTCCCCGTCGCGGCGCTTTATCAACAGCCACTGCGGCTTCTCTCCGGGCCGCGTCCGTTGCAGGGCGAACCCGCCCTCCAGCTTCTCGCCGTGGAGGACGAAGACCGCGTGGCCGCGCTCGATCGCCTCCGGCCAGGCCACCCGCCCGCCCTGCTCGTAGGTCCCGCGGTCCCAGACGATCACGTGGCCGCCGCCGGCCGCGCCCTCGAACTCGTTGTGGGAGATCTCGTGGTCCTCCACCTCGACCGCGAGCCGTTTCACCGCCGGGTCCATCGACGGCCCCTTCGGCACCGCCCAGGACCGCATCACGCCGTCGACCTCGAGCCGCAGGTCGAAGTGGTGGGCGGTCGCAGCGTGCTCCTGGACGACGAAGGCGCCGGCGCTGACCCCGCGGATCGCGAATTGCTCGTGGCCCTCGACCTTGACACGGTCCACCTCCACCGCATCGACCGAGGCGCCGGCCGGGCCCTCGCCGAGATACGCGACGAGCTCCTCGACCGCGGCCTCGGGCCCCTCGGCGTGGACGAGGACATCGCCGTCGGCGTGGCGGACCCAGCCCATCAGGCCGAGGTCGCGGGCGCGAGCGACAGTCGCCTCGCGGAGGCCGACGCCCTGGACGGCCCCGCTCAGCCTTGCGCGGACTGCGCTGTCGCCGACTCCTGCCACGGCTGCACGGTAGCGCCGTGCTCAGCCCGCATCAGCAGGACCGGGACGGTCGCGGCCTTGAGTACGCGCTCCGAGACCGAGCCGACCAGCGCCCGGTGAACGCGACTGTGGCCGTGGGATCCCATCACGACCAGATCGCAGGGCCCCTCTTCGACCCGCGCGAGGATCGCCGCGGCCGGGTCGCCATGCTCCAGCTTCGTCGTCACGCCGACGTCGGCGGGCACGAACTCGAGCGCCTCGCGAAGCAGCTCGTCGTGGACCTCGGTCAGGTCGGGAGGCGGCGGGACGCCGGCGCCCGTCGGGACCGGCGACCGCGGCACCACCGAGAGCAGGGTCAGCCGCGCGTTCTGGTCTCGGGCGAGGGTGACCGCGTGGCGGAGCGCCGCATCCGCGTCGGGGGAGCCGTCGAGTGCGACGAGGATGTTTCGGTAGCAGCTCATGACTCCGCCGCCAGGGTCCTCGCACGCCCCCGCTCGACCGCGGTCCCCGGCGGCTTCGGGACCGCGATGCTCGCGAGCGCGGCGACGAGGCAGGCGCCCGCCGAGAGGGTGAAGGCGAGAGTGAAACCGTGCTCGGTCGGCAACCCTGCCGCGGTGACCGTTCCGGCGATCAGGCTCGCCCCCACCTGGCCGCCGACCGAGCCTCCGAGAGTCCGCATCACGGTGTTCATCCCGGTCGCGACGGCGGTCTGGCTCGGCCGGACGGCCTCGACGATGAGGTTGGCCAGCGATGCGAACGCCAGGCCGATCCCGACCCCGAGCAGCCCGGTCGAGAGATAGATGTCGATCGGCTGGTGGTGGGCGGCGGCCGCGAGCGTGAAGGCGGCCGAGGTCGTCAGCGAGCCGGCGATCAGCGTCACCCGCGAGCCGACGCGCCCCGCGAGCCAGCCGGCGATCGGGCTGACGATCAGCATCGCCAGCGTGCAGGGCAGCAGGAAGAGGCCCGCTTCGGTCACCGAGGCGCCGAACCCGTAGCCGGCACTGGCCGGCGTCTCGGTGAACTCGGGAAAGAGGATGAACGAGCTGTACATGCCGGCACCGACGAGGAACGCGGCGGCGTTCACGGTCCAGACTCCGCGGATCCGCATCATCTCCATGTCCACCAGCGGCTCGTCGCTTCGGGCCTCGACCTGAATCCACACCAAAAGCAGCGCGAGCCCGGTGAGGATCAGGCCGACAACCCGAGGGTCGCCCCAACCCCATTCCGCGGTCTGGCTGATCCCGAGCAGCACCAGCACGACCCACCCGGTCAGCAGCGCCGCGCCCTTCCAGTCGATCCGGCCCGGCGCTTTGACCGGCGATTCGGGCACGAAGAAGATTGTCGCGACGGTGGCGCCGACGACCGCGACCAGCGGAAACCAGAACAGCCAGTGGTAGTCGAATGTGTCGATGATCGGGCCGGCGAGGATGATCCCGAGCCCGCCGCCGATGCCGAGGATCGCCGAGATCATCGCGATCCCCTGCGCCGCTCGGTCGGGTGGGAACTCGTCGCGGATGATGCCGAAGGCGAGGGGGAAGATCGCTCCGCCCGATCCCTGGATCACCCGGGCGAGGATCAGGACGCCAATCGAGTTCGCCAGCGCCGCCAGCAGCACCCCGAAGGAGAGGATCGCGAGCGAGGCGACCAGCGTCCGCTCCTTGCCGAACATGTCGCCGAGGCGGCCGATGATCGGGGTCAGGACCGATGCGCTCAGCAGGTAGCCGGTCAGGAGCCACGCCGTCGAGGTCGCCGAGGCGTGGAGGTCGGCCTGGATCTCCGGTAGCGCCGGGGCGACGGCCGACTGGAGCAGCGCGTAGGAAGCGCCGGCGAGGGCAAGGACGGCGAAGGTGATCCCGTAGTGCTGTCTCTCAGGCTGCGAACTGCTATTGTCAGCGGTTGATGACATCGGCTGGTGACAACAGTAGCACCGCCATTGCCCGCCGCCCCCATGACTCCGAGGCGAGCCGCGAGGCGCTGTTGCAGACGGCACGCCGGGTCTTCGACGAGGTCGGCTACGAGCGAGCGACCACCCGCGAGATCGGTGAGCGGGCGGGCGTCGACCCGGCCCTGATTGCCCGCTACTTCGACTCCAAGGAAGGGCTCTTCCTCGCGGCGATCGCCGAGCCGGCCGAGGGCGAGGAGGAGATCGATGGGGACCCGCGCGCGCTGGTCGAGCTGCTGCTGCGGCGCTGGGAGGAGCGCGGCCACAGCCCGATCAGCCGCGCGCTGGCCAGCCCGGCGCTTACCGACGAGGCTCGCGACAGGACCAGGGGGATAGTCCGCGACAGGATCCTCGCGTCCGCCGTAAGGGAGCGGCGGGCGCGAGGCTCGCGGAATCCGGACCTTGAGGCCGAGCTGCTGGTCGCGCTGGCGCTCGGGATCGCTGTCACCCGCTCGAACGGGACGCTCGAGGCGCTCGAGCGGGCACGACTCGATGACCTGATCGACGCCCTGGCGCCGATCCTGGCCGCCCTCTAGGTGGCGCCCGCTTCGTCGAACGCCTCGGCATTCGCCTTCGAGGGCCGGTTGATGATGTTTCTGCACATCCCTCGTCCTAGGTCAGGTCGGAAGCCGGGGCCCCGCCCCGGTCCCGCCACTCCCGATAGGCCTCCGGCATGCAGACGCTCTCGTAGGGCCTGCCGTCGGGCCCGATCAGGGTGAAGGTCCGGCTCAAAGCAGCGCCTGCTGACGCGTCGCCCAGATCGGGTCGGGGTCGATCCCGGCCGCGCCTCGTTCCTCGAGGCCGAGCAGCGCCCGCTTGCGGTGGAGGCCGCCGCCGTACCCGGTCAGCGACCCGTCGGCACCGATCACCCGGTGGCAGGGGACGACGATCGGGGTCGGGGTCCGCCCGACCGCGGCGCCGACCACCTGAGCGCGCTTGTAGGGCTCGAGGCCCTCGGGATAGGCCCCCGGCTCGATCCGCCCGGCAAGCTCGCCGTAGGAGGTCGTCTTCCCATAGGGGATCTCGAGCAGAAGGCCCCAGACGATCTTCTGCAGTGCGCCCCCGCGCAGGTCGAGCTCGAGGTCGAATGCCCTCAGCTCACCGGCGAAGTAGCGATCGAGCTGCTTGGTGAGCTCCGGCATCCGGACCCGGGCCGTCTCGTCGAGGCGCGACGAGCGACCGGGGAAATGGAGCGCGCGGAGCCCCGTCGTCGAGGCGATCGCGGTCAGTGGCCCGATCGGGCTCTCGTAGACAGTCCAGCCGGGTTCCATGCTCATAACCTTAGAAACGCGGCCCGCCGCAGAAACGTGAGACAGAGTCAAGGGAGGTAGTGAATGTGCTTCGAGTTCGACGCCCACCCGCCTGAGCTGCCGGCCGACCGCGTTCTGCCCGGAATCTCGGGGGGCGCCGCCGCCGAGTCGATGGTCCTGACCTCCTCCGACGGGACCCGATTCGCCGCGGCGCTCGCCGAGTCGCCGGAGCCGAGCGGGGCGGCGGTCGTGATCCTGCCTGACGTCAGGGGCCTCTACCGCTTCTACATCGAGCTAGCCGAGCGGCTCGCCGAAGCGGGCCACCACGCGATCGCGTTCGACTACTTCGGACGCACGGCCGGCGCCGAGGAGCGCGGCGAGGACTTCGACTTCGCGCCCGAGGTCGCGCGGACGACGACGGAGACGGTCCAGCTCGATCTCG
>DASXBC010000191.1:0-1595 GCA_036406355.1 Solirubrobacterales bacterium
GCTCGAAACGCCGTTCTACATCGCCTGCCTGAAGCTGAAGGGAAGGCGCTGCCTGGTGATCGGCGGCGGCGACATCGGCCTCGAGAAGGTCGAGGGATTGCTGACCTGCGACGCCGACGTCACCCTGATCGCCCCTGTCGCCCACCCCGAGCTGGAGGCGCTCGCGGCGGAGGGGTCGATCGATTGGGAGAAACGGGCCTACGCGGGCCCCGCCGAGCTCGAGCGGGCGTTCATGGTGATCGCCGCCACCGACGACAGCGAGGTCAACATCGGCGTCTACGACGACGCCGAGAAGCGGGCGATGCTGGTCAACGTCGTCGACGTGCCGCCGCTCTGCAACTTCATCCTGCCGGCGATCGTCCGCAGCGGGCCGCTCGCGATCGCGATCTCGACCGCGGGCGCCTCGCCCGCCCTCGCGAAGCGGATGAAGCGCGAGATCTCCGACCTCTTCGGCGATGAGTACGCGCGGTTGGCGGTGATCCTCAACGGCGCGCGCGGCTGGGCCAAGTCGACGCTTCCCACCTACCAGGACCGCAAGGAGTTCTTCGAGGGGATCGTCAACGGCGACCCCGATCCGGTCGAGCTGATCCGCGATGGCCGCGAGACCGAGGTCCTGGCGCTGATCGAGGCCGCCAAGGAGCGCGCCGCCACAGCCCTGGCCTGATTGCCCCTACTCGGCGCAGGCGGTGCTGTTGATCTTCTGCAGGGAGTCGCGCAGCGCGACAGCCTGACGGGCGCTGAGGCTGGCGGTGAACGCGGCCCGCAGCTCGCCGATGACGACCGGCTGCATCTCGCCGTGGACGTCGCGCCCTGAGGCGGTCAGCACCGCGTAGCTGACCCGGCGGTCCTCGGCGCAGAAGGCGCGCTCGAGCAGACCGGCCTTGACCAGCCGGTCTACGAGCTTGGTGAGGCCGCCGCGGCTGATGACAAGGGCCTGGGCTAGGTCGCCCATTTTCATCCGCTCGTCCTCGGTCTCGGCGACGACGTTGAGGACCTCGAACCAGGCGAGCGGCGGCAGGCCCGCGTCGGTGAGCGCCTCCTGGAGGCGGCCGGTGACCCCGGCATGAGCACGGCAGAGTGCGATCCAGGCCTCGCGATGAGGGTCGGTCCCTACGTCGGCCTTGGCTCCGTTTCTGCTCTCTCTCGAGGTCGTCGTGGCCATGAGCCCATCTTCGCAGAAGATTGTTGCCGAATCAATAGTTGTAGATACAAAGATTGTTGCTATGATTGTTTCTACTACAAGTATTTTCCCGGCAACGAACCACCGAAAGGAACAGCGATGACTACCCAGACGAAGCAGAGGATCGAGGCGGGCAGCTACGACGTCGACCCGGTCCACTCCCACATCGGCTTCGCCGTCGTCCACAACGGCGTCTCGACCTTCCGCAGCGGCTTCAACGGCTACGACGCGAAGCTGGTCGGCGGCGAGCATCCGAGCCTGACCGGATCGGTCGCGGTCGACAGCATCGACATCGACGAGCCCCAGCTCAGAGGACATCTCCTCTCGCCCGACTTCTTCGACGTCGAGCGCCATCCTCGGCTCGAGTTCCATTCGACCGAGCTCGACGTCGCCGAGGACGGCAGCGTCCGCATCC
>DASXBC010000192.1:0-8991 GCA_036406355.1 Solirubrobacterales bacterium
GGAGCTGCTCGCGAACGCCTGGGGGTGGGGGCTGCGGACCCTCGAGTCGACCGCCGAGCCCGAATCGGTCTCATGGGGCTGGCGCAGGTTCGCCTTCAACAGCTACATCGCCCTGCAGAGGGTCGACACGAAGCTGCTCGAGCCCCGCCTGCCGGCCGAGCTCTTCTACAACCTGCTCGCCTCCGGCCGCCGCCCGTCCTGACTCTCACCACTCGCGGTCGGGGCTGCCGATCCTCTCGACCCCGTCGCGAACCTGCTCGAGCAGCTCGGCGCGGACCCGCAGCTTCGTCGCCCTGTGGGCATCGCGTTTGACCTGCTTGAGCTCCGCCGCCGCGGCGAGCGCCGCGTCGAGCAGCATCTCACCCGCCACCAGCCGGTCGAGGAATCCGGCCCTCACCGCCTCCTCGGGATCGAGCATCGCGCCGGTGACGGTGCAGCGGTCGTAGTAGGGCCGCGCCAACCGGTGACGGGCGACGGCGATCCCGTACCAGGGAATCGTCAGGCCGATCGCCACCTCGTTGAGCCCGATCCGGAAATCGCCCTCGACGCCGATCCTGACGTCGGCGCTGAGAAGCATGAAGGCCGCCATCGCGATCGCGTTGCCGTTGCAGGCGACGACGGTCGGCGCCGGGAACGAGAGCAGCCGCTCCGCGAGCCTGCCGCCTCCGCCGATCATCTCCGCCGCCCGCTCGGGCGGGCATTTCAGGTCGAAGCCGGCCGAGAGCGTCTGCGCCCGGCCGGTCAGGACGACGATCGCCTCGTCGCGCTCGGCCTGGTCCAGAGCCGCCGCGATCTCCCCCAGCATCTCCGGCGAAAGGACGTTCACCTTGCCGTCGTCGATGACGATCGTCGCCACCCCATCCTCGAGCGAGTACTCGGCCAGAGCCATCGGCGCGCGAGCCTATCGCGGGGCGCCGGCCCGACGGGCGCGGAACAACTTCGCCCGCGCGTCGAACCCCTTCAGGCGCCGCTCGCCCGCGAACGAGTAGTCGTAGCCCTGGGCGACGGCCTCTTTGCTCGCCTCGTCGACGAGGACGCTGCCCGGCCGGGCGATGCCGGTGATCCGGCTCGCCTTGTTGACCGAGCTGCCGTAGTAGTCGCCCGACTGGGCGATCGCCGGGCCGTAGGCGATCCCGGCGCGGACGTAGGGGAACTCGTCGCCTTCGGCCTCGGCCGTCTCGACCAGGCCGACGGCGGCGTCGAGCACCGCGGCGGGCTCGCTCGAGACGAGCATCGCCGCGTCGCCGATCATCTTCACCAGCCGCACCGGCGGAGCCGCGACCTCGATCGCCATTTCCTCGAACTTCCCCGCGACCGAGCCGAGCTCCTCCGGGGCGATCTCCTCGCCGAGCCGGGTGAACTCGACCAGGTCGGCGAAGCAGACGGCGAGGTCGGCGGTGCCGCGGACCTCGCCGGAGGCCAGGTCGGCGGCGCCGATCACGTCGCGGCGGACCTGCTCGAGGGTGTGGGCGCGGAGCGCGTAGACGAGCATCGGCTCGATCAGCGGCATCAGGTGCTCGGCGGCCGCCGCGAACCGGAGCGCGAGGTCGCGCTCGGTGTCCCCCCGCTGCATCATCGTCCGCACGGTGAGCTCGCGGTTGGCGGCGGCGATCCGCGCGGTTCCGGTCCCGATCGTCCGCGCCACCTGGATGATCCCGTCCTCGGGAAGGCCCGCGTCGAGGAAGGCGCGGACCCGGTGGGCGGCCTCGAGCTCGGCCTCGGTCAGGGTGCGGCTGTCGGGGTCCGGGTAGGGGATCCCGATCGCGGCCGTCGCCCGCTGCAGCAGGTCGAGGTCTACGCGCGAGCGCTCGGCGATCTCACGCGGCGTGTAGCGCGGGCCGTCGCCGGCGAGCGCACGCTCGACCGGCAGCAGGGTCAGACGTGCTGCCGCGACCGCCTCGCGCAGCTCCTCTAGCGAGACGCCTTCAGCGCTCAGCCGTTCGAGCAGCTCGAGGCGAGCCTCGCGGGCATCGCCGTCGACGCCCTCGAGAAGGCCCTCCGCCTCGAAATCGATTCCCGTGCCCGCCCGCTCCGCGCTCATGCAACGGCAACGCTACCGCCGCGCCGGGGGTCGCCGCCTCCGCTCAACTCGCCCGTGACCGGATCGCGGGCCACCGCCTGACAACCGCCGAAGAAGAGGTTTATCCGCGGCCGGCGCAGGACCGGGATCCCGCGCGCCTCGATCCGCACCAGCGCCTGCTCGTCGATTCCCGGCTCGGCCTGGACGATGTCCTGCTCGAAGTGGAGCCGCGGAGCCCGCACCGCCTCCCCAGCCGCCATCCCGTCCTCGACGACGCGAACGATCGTCTGCAGGATCGCCGAGCGGATCCGGTTCGAGCCGGCGCTGCCGAGGCCGAGCTCGATCTCGCCGTCGCGCAGGACGACGCTCGGCGCCATCATCGACGGCACCCGCCGTCCGGGCGCGATCGCGTGGAAACCGAGCGGGTTCAGGTCCTCCTCACCGAGCATGTTGTTGAGGATCACCCCGGTACCGGGGACCAGCACGCCCGAGCCCGACCCGTTCGAGCAGGTGACGCTGGCGCAGATCCCGTTCCCGTCGAGGACCGAGATGTGGGTGGTCGAGCCGAGCAGGTCGCCGGCGGCGAGGTCGAGCGCCTGCGAGGAGAGCAGCTGCTCGCCGAGACCGGTTCCGTAGAGCGCCTCGGCGAACTCCTTCCCGCGGGCGCGGTTGGCGGCCCCCATCGCCGCGACCAGCTGCTCGGGGCCGCTGCGGTCGCCGAGGCGCTCGAGCAGGCCGAGGCAGTAGGCGACGAGGATCCCGCCCGAGGACGGCGGCGGATTGGTGAGGACCTCGGTGCCGCGGAACGGCGCCCGGATCGGCTCGCGCTCGACCGCCTCGTAGGCGGCGAGGTCGCCTGGACCGATCGACCCTCCCCGCGTCGCGACGTGGGAAGTGATGGCCGCCGCCACCTCGCCCCGGTAGAAGGGCTCCACCCCCTCGGCCCCGAACCGTTCGAGCTCCTCGGCCAGCTCTGGAAAACGGAATGTGTGCCCCTCGCGCAGCGGGTTCCCACCCGGCGCGTAGAGCTCGCGGGTTCCCTCGAGGCGGGCGTGGATCGGGGCGAGGATGTCGAGGATGTAGGCCTGCTCGGCGTTGACCGCCGCTCCCTCGCGCGCCAACCGGACACCGTCTCGTATCAGCTCCGAGAGCGGCATCGAGCCGAACCGCTCGAGCGCGCGCGCCAGCCCCGCTGCCGTCCCCGGGACTCCGCATGAGGCGGGGCCGACGTAGAACGTCTGCACCGTCTCGGCGTCGAAGTGGACGGGCACGGGCACCAGCTCCGCCTCCCGCTCGACCCCATCGAGGCCGGGAGCCGCGACGAAGAAGTCGATCAGACAGGTTCCGACCTCCTCCTCTGCTCCCGCTCCCTCGCGAGGGTCAGAATTCGACGCTTGGGCGCTCCCGCGGTCGAAGGGGGGGGTCGGGCGGGCGCTGGCTCCGTGAACCATCATGAAGCCGCCGGCGCCGAAGCCGGTCAGCGGGCTCTCGACCGCGAACGAGGCGAGGACCGCGGCGACCGCGGCATCGACCGCGTTGCCACCGGCGCGCAGGACGCCGGCGCCCGCCTCGGCGGTCAGGGGATGGCCCGCGGCGACGACCCCGGTCAAGGGGCGCGACTACCCGGGTAGGAACTCTGGGACGTCGAGACCCGCGAGCTCGTCGCGGCTCGAGCCCCGGCCTCGCCCGCGGCCCTCGTCCCTCGTGCGCCGGATCGTCGGCTCTCCGCTGCGCCGCGGGGGGGCCGAGCGGCCGTCGAAGCGGGTCGCGACGACGGTCACCCAGACCTGGTCGGTCAGGGCCTCGTCGACGTTGGCGCCGAAGATGATGTTCGCATCGGGGTGGGCTGCGTCGCCGACCAGCTTCGCCGCCTCGCTGACCTCGACCAGCGAGAGGTCGCTGCCGCCGGTGATCGAGAGCAGAATCGAGCGGGCGCCCTCCATCGATGTCTCGAGCAGGGGCGAGGAGATCGCTTTTTCGGCGGCGAGCATCGCCCGGCCCTCGCCGCTCCCCATCCCGATCCCGAGCAGCGCCCGGCCGGCGTCGGACATGATCGTCCGCACGTCGGCGAAGTCGAGGTTGATCAGCGCCGGCAGAGTGACCAGATCGGAGATGCCCTGAACGCCCTGGCGCAGGACGTCGTCGGCGACCTGGAAGGCCTCGACCATCGAGGTCTGCTGGTCGAGGACCTCGAGCAGGCGGTCGTTGGGCACGACGATCAGGGTGTCGACCTCGGCGGCGAGCGCCTCAATCCCCTTGCCGGCCTGATTGCCGCGCCTGCTGCCCTCGAAGCTGAACGGTTTGGTCACGATCCCGACCGTGAGCGCGCCGACCTCGCGCGCGAGGCGGGCGATGACCGGCGCCGCGCCGGTCCCGGTGCCGCCGCCGGCGCCGGCGGCGACGAAGACCATGTCCGACCCCTTGAGGAGCCGCTTCAGCCGGTCCTGCTCGTCGAAGGCGGAGCGGTGGCCGAGCTCGGGGTCAGCACCCGCGCCGAGGCCCCGCGTCTGCGTCTCTCCGATGTGAACGGTGACGTCGGCGACGCAGAGCTGAAGCGATTGCAGGTCGGTGTTGACGGCCATGAACTCGACCCCGGGCACGCGGGCCTCGACCATCCGGTTGACCGCGTTGACGCCGGCGCCGCCGACGCCCACGACCCGGATCACCGGCTGGTGGGGCCGGCCGCTGCCGAGCGGCTCGTACTGGGGTTCCTCGCGCCCGTAGCGGGGCGTGTCGAGCACCTGCTCCTCGCGCACCGCCGGCTCCTCGAACACCCGCTTCAATCTCTCGGGCGGCGTCTCGGTCGAAGTCTCGGCATAGGTGACGGGCTCCTCCTCGAATTCGGGCCTCGTCCGCTCGTCGTCGAGAGCCTGCTCGGTTGATGCCGCGTCAGCCTCAGGCGCCCCTCCCGCGGGTGGCACGGGGGATGACTTCCTGCCCGCAGCGTCGTCCCGCGAGGACGTGGAGTCATCCCCCGGGACAGAACTTGCGGGCCGGGACGCCCCAAGCTCAGGCGGATCGACCGGAGCATCATCGGCAGTCGAGCGGAAGAGGTCGGCGAGGGGACCCTCGCGCATGCTCGCCCGCTTACGCCGACTCATTGGCCAAGACCTCCTTAGCAAGCGCCCGGTAGTAGTTGGCGGCGTTCCCCTCGGGATCGTACTTGAGCACGCTCGACCCTTTCACGGGGGCCTCGGCGAATTTGATCGCCTTGCGGATCCTCGATTTGAAGACGAGGTCGCCGAAGTTCTCCTCGAGGATTTCGACCGCCTCCTTGGCGTGGACGGTCCGCGAGTCGAGCATCGTCGGCAGGATGCCCTCGATCCGCACCTCCGGGTTCAGGTTCTCCTGGATCATCTTCAGCGTGTTCTGGAGCTGGACCAGCCCGCGCATCGAGAGATACTCGCACTGGACTGGGACGATCACCTTGGTCGCCGCGGTCAGCGCGTTGATCGTCAGCAGCCCGAGGCTCGGCGGAGTGTCGATGCATACGAAGTCGTAGTCGGCCGAGACCTCCTTCAGCGCTTTTTCGAGCGAGCGCTCGCGGCCGATCTTGGTACTCATCGCGATCTCAGCGCCGGCGAGGTCGATCGAGGCGACCGCGATGTCGATCTCGCGGTGCTGGATCACCTCGCTGATCGGCATGTCGTTGACGAGCACGTCGTAGAGGCTCTTCTCGACCTTGTCGGGGTCGATGCCCTGGCTCATCGTCAGGTTGCCCTGCGGGTCGAGGTCGATGCAGAGGACCCGGTGCCCGGTCTCGGCGAAGGCGACGGCGAGGTTGAGGGTCGTCGTCGTCTTCGCGACGCCGCCCTTCTGGTTGGCGAACGCGATCACCTCGGCGTGCTTCACGTCCGCCTCGGGCTCCTCGTCCTTGGCCACGGCCTCGTGCCTGCTGGGCGCGATCAGGTCCCTCGCCATCATCCGCCCGTCGTCAGGCTCGGACTCGCCCGAGCCCTCGGCCTTTGGAGAGGCGCTTACCGCCGGAGCCTCGACCACGGGTTCCTGAGCGGTGCCTCCCGCGGGTGGTGGCTCTGAAGAGTCGTCGCCGTTGCGCTGCGGCACGGCCTCTTCCATCTCCTGAAGCTCCTGATCGATCGGGTGCTCCTCGACCACGGTCGTCTCGGCCTGCTTGGACTTTCTGCTGAGGAATCCCATTGCGGCCGTATTCGCATGGCCACCCGCTTTTCCTCCCGCGCTGCGAAATTGCTAGGAATTGCCCGATCCCGGATCTGCTGGACAAGCGGTTGGTCTTCGTGACCGGCAAGGGGGGCGTCGGCAAGACCACCGTGGCCGTGGCGCTGGGCCTGCGCGCCGCGGCCGAGGGCAAGCGGGCGATCGTCTGCGAGGTCGCCGCGCAGGAGAACGCCTCGCGGGTGTTCGAGCACGCCGAAGTCGGGTTCCACGAGGTCGAGATGGAGGAGAACCTGTGGGCGATCTCGATCGATCCCGACGAGTCGATGCGCGAGTACGTCCTGCTCCAGCTCAAGGTCCGCGCGATGCGGGACCTGCTGTTCCGCAGCCGCGTCTTCAACTACCTCGCCGCCGCAACGCCCGGCCTGAAGGAGCTGGTGACGATCGGGAAGATCTGGGAGCTGACCCAGCTCGACCGCAAGGTGAAGACGGGGCGCAAATACGACCTCGTGATCGTCGACGCGCCCGCCACCGGGCACGGGATCGGGTTCCTGCAGACGCCGAGGACGTTCGCCGCGATCGCCCGGGTCGGGCCGATCCACTCCCAGGCCCAGCAGCTGAACCGGCTGATCACCGACCAGAACCACACCGGGACCGCGATCGTCGCCCTGCCCGAGGAGATGCCGGTCAACGAGTCGGCTGCGCTCGAGCAGGATCTCCGCGACGAGGTCGGCGTCGCGGTCGATCGGATCTACGTCAACGGCCTCTACCCCGAGCGCTTCTCCAAGGACGAGGCCGAGCGGCTGGCGACGGTCGCCGGTCAGGCCGACGGCGTCGAGCGCGCGGCGGCGCGGGCGGCCCTCTCCGAGCACGGCCGCGCCCGCTCGCAGCGGGCCCAGCTGGCGCGGCTGCGGCGCCGCGTCGGGACGCCGGTGAAAACGCTGCCCTTCCTGTTCGAGCCCGACCTCGACGTCGAGGCGGCGCGCCGGCTCTCGCGGAGACTCACCTGATGCCGGCCGTCGACGAGATCCTCGAGGGCAAGGACATCTGCATCTGCGCCGGCTCGGGCGGGGTCGGGAAGACGACGACCTCGGCCGCTATCGCGCTCGGAATGGCCGCCCGGGGCCTGCGGGTCTGCGTGCTGACCATCGACCCGGCCAAGCGCCTCGCAGACTCGCTGGGGATGAAGGAGCTCGGCAACGAGGCCGAGCGGGTCGACCCCGAGCTGTTCGCTCGGCAGGGCGTCGAGGTGAAGGGCGAACTGTGGGCGATGATGCTCGACGCCAAGGCGACCTTCGATGAGCTGGTCGCCCGCCAGGCGCCGGATGAGGAGTCCCGCGATCGGGTGCTCGAAAACCGGATCTACCAGCAGATATCCAACGCCCTCGCCGGCTCGCAGGAGTACATGGCGATGGAGAAGCTGTTCGAGCTCCACACCGAGGGGCGGTTCGACCTGCTGGTCCTCGACACGCCGCCGACCCGCAACGCGCTCGACTTCCTCGACGCGCCGCGCCGCCTCACCCAGTTCATCGAGGGCCGCTCGCTGCGGGTCTTCATGAGGCCGACCGGGCTCGCGGCCCGGGTCGCGGGGCGCGGCGCCTCGGCCGCGCTCGCGGTTCTCAAGCGGATCATCGGGTTCGACCTGATCGCCGACCTCGCCGAGTTCTTCAACGCGTTCAGCGGGATGGTCGACGGCTTCCAGGCCAGGGCCCGGCGCGTCAACGGGCTGCTGGCCGACTCGCGGACCTGCTTCCTCGTCGTCTGTGGTCCCCAGGGAGAGCCGGTCGACGAAGCCGTCTATTTCCACCGCAAACTGGTCGAGGCGAAGCTGCCGTTCGGCGGCGTGATCGTCAACAAGGTCCACTACCCGGCCGAGCGGCTGCGCGGGGAGGCGGTCGACCTCGGGGCGGCGCTGGCCGAGAGGCTCGGCGACGAGGACCTCGCGCAGCGGGTCGCCGACAACTTCGCCGACTACCAGGCGCTCGCCGAGCGCGACGCCCGCAACATCGAGCGACTGACGAAGGAGCTGCGGACGAGCGCGGTCATCCGCGTCCCCTACCTTGACGAGGACGTGCACGACCTCGGCGGCCTCGCCGAGGTCGACCGCTACCTGTTCGCGACCAGCGAGGAGCGGGTCGCGCTCGCCGCCGGGCGGGCCTGAACCCGCAGCGTCGAGCGTGATCGCCATTTCGCCCGAATACGGTGCAAAATGGCGATCACGCAAACGTCACGACGGGCTCTGCCGCGTCGGGTCCGACTTTGACCCACCTTCTGGAGGGGCCGGGGTCGGGTGGGCGCCCTAAGACGCGTTGCGGCGGTAGTGGTCGTACTCGAGCTCGCTGACCTGCCAGTCCGCGTCCTCGGGAACCGGGAACAGATGGCGCACGGTCGGGGTGTCGATCGGCTCGCGGCCCTCGCTGCGGCTGGCGCGGCTCCACTCGAGGGTGGTGCCCTCGTCGACCTCGACCTCCTCGAGCCAGTTCGTCGCCGTGATCGTGATCTCGTCCTCGGTCGGGACGGGCTCCATGATGCGGGTGTCGTCGTCGTAGCTCATGTGGTCCTCCTCTGAGTTGCGGAAGTTGTCGACAGGGCCCTCGGCCTCCGCCGAAGGGGTCAGATTGCGATCGGCGTCGGCCGGGGGCGGCGAAGAATCAATTCTGCCCATGCCCTCGCCTTCGGCTGCGGGCATATGCGGGCGCTCACGAGGCATGTCCTCCGCTTCGCGTCCGGGCATGCCGGGGCGATCTGGCATATGCGGGAGCGGTGGGACTTGGGGAGTCGAGACCGAGACCGTGATCTCGGCGTCGCCCGCCGCCCGGCCGAGGGCGCTCAGGGAA
>DASXBC010000193.1:0-12303 GCA_036406355.1 Solirubrobacterales bacterium
GTCGAGGCCGGCGCCCAGGCCCGCGTCGGGCGCAACAGCGGCCGCACGCCGCTGATCCACGCCGACCGCCTCGGCGCCGAGCTCGGCCTCCGCAAGCTCTACCTGAAGGACGACAGCACCGCCCGGCCGAGCCTCTCCTACAAGGACCGGGTGGTCTCGATGGCGGTCGCCCGCCTGCTCGAGCTCGGCGACGCGGAGATCGGATGTGTCTCGACCGGCAACGTCGGCACCGCCGTCTCCTCGCTGGCGGCGAAGGCCGGCGTGGCCGCCTACGTCTTCTACCCGAGCAATCTCGAGCGCGGCAAGGCGCGCGCCTGCAGGGCGCTCGGCGCCACCGTGATCCAGCTCGACGGTAACTACGACCAGGCGAACCGGGCCTGCCGTGAGCTCGCGCTCGAGACAGGGATCCAGTTCGCGAACATCACCCTGCGCCCGTTCTACGCCGAGGGCGCGAAGACGCTCGCCTTCGAGGTCGTCGAGCAGCTCGACTGGGTCTCGCCGGATCACATCGTCATTCCGGCCGCGGGCGGGACGCTCTCCTCGCGCGTGCACAAGGGCCTCGGCGAGCTCGAGACGGTCGGCCTCGCCGAGACGGCGGCGACCAAGATCCACGTCGCCCAGGCCGAGGGCTGCGCGCCGATCGCCACCGCGGTCCTCGACGGCAGCGGCGAAATAACGCCGCAGGTCCCGAACACCGCCGCTCACTCGATCGCGATCGGCGCCCCGGGCGATGGGCCGCTCGTCGTCGACGCGGTGATGTCGCGCGGCGGGTCCGCCGCCACCCCCAACGACGCCGAGATCTTCGAGGCGATCGACCTCCTCGGCGCTACCGAGGGAATCCTCACCGAGCCGGCTGGCGGCACCACCGTCGCTTCGACGATGAAGCTCGCGGCCGAGGGCAAGCTCGGCCGCGACGACACCGTCGTCGCCGTGATCAGCGGCAACGGCTACAAGACGCTGGACGAGCACCCCGACAAGCCGTGGCCGTCGATGGTCGCCTGCGAGGTGGAGGCGATGGAGCGCACCCTCGCCGAATTCCGGCGGGCCGGCGCGACGATCGGTTGATCGCCGGCCGCGCCCTGATCGCCTGCGCGCCGGCGGCCGTGCTCCTCGCCGCCCTGCTGCTCGCCGGCTGTGGCGGCGAGAGCGACACGGAACAGCACAGGGAAGAAGTCCAGGTGCAAAGCGCGGTCCGCGAGGCGCACCTGAAAGCACTGATGAAGGTCAAACTCGCCGAACGCAAGCGCCGCGAGGAACATCCCGGCGAAACCCTCGCGCCGGCGAAGTACAGCGGCACCCTCGCCCAGCGCTACGAAATCGATCGCGAAATCTGCTCGGCGCTGCCGGCCTCCGAAATGGCCGCGAGCCTCAAGATCGACGAAGGCTCGGACCCCGAAGAGATCGCCAAGGCGTACGCGAAGCAATACCCGGGGCGGTACCGCGAACCCGCCTACGAAGGCTGCCTGGCAGGCCTCGAATAGCCGGCTAGCCGAGCCTCACGTTCACCTTGGACCCGGGGGCAAGCAGCTTGCCTGTCTTCGGGCTCTGCTTCCTCACCTTGCCCGACCCCTTCGTCGCATCCCCGAGCAGCTTCACCCTGCCGATCTTGCAGTGCGATTTCTTCAGCCTCTTCTTCGCGGCCTTGAGCCTCTTCCCCGACAGGGCGGGGACCTTGCAGGCTTCATAGGCGAACTTGTCCGCCGAGGTCGCCGTTCCGGCCGGGGTCGTGACCGACACCGGTACCGAGTTGGCCTTCTTCGAAACGGGCGCGACGGCGGTCAGCTGGGTTTCGGAGACGACCGCGAAGCTCGACGCCGGAGCGGCCCCGAAGGTCACCGCCGAAGCTCTATCGAGGTCGGTGCCGGTGATCGTGACCATGGTCCCGCCCTTGATCGAGCCGGATTTCCTGCTCAGCGACGTCACCGTCGGCGCCGGCAGGACCTGCGCGTCGAAGCCGACCGCAACCGTCCCGAACCCCTGTTTCAACGGCGTCGGTGCGCCTTCGGCGAGCACCGTTTCCGAGAACCGGTATTCGGCCCCCGGGTCTTCCAAAAGGCCGATGCTGTCGGAGCCGCTGTTGTTGTCGAGCCCGATCATCTCGCCCGCCTTGATCGGCAGCGAGGTCGGAAAGGTCTGGACCTGGCGGCCGGTCGGGGCGCCGGCAGCGCCGGTGCCGACCGCCGTCACCGTGAAGCCCGCGCCCGGCTGGATTATCCGCAGCTTGAACGGCCCTCCAGCGGCCTGGACGATGCTCCAGCTGATCACCGTGCCGTTGACCGGCGATGTGACGTTTCCAAGGCTGGATGGGAGTTTGGCGTTGAGGACGGTCCCAGGAGGGTCGCCTGGTTCACCGTATTTTTCCGGGAAGAAACCTCCGGTCAGCTGCGGTCCGACGGTGACGACGGCCGCGGTTGCCGTGGCCGCCTGGCCCGCCCCCAGGGCCAGTGCCAGGACCGCCAACAAGGCGAGAGTTCGAACGCCCCTCATTCGCCACATACTATGAAGCGGCCATGGAGTGCGCCTCCTGCGGCCATGAGAACGCTTCGGATGCTCGTTTCTGCGGGAACTGCGGACGGCCGCTGAGCGCCACGGTCGAGTGTCCCGAGTGCCGGGCGGCGAACCCCGCCGGGCAGCGATTCTGCAATGCGTGCGGCGCTGAGCTCAGCCCAACCGCCGAGCCCACAGACGCGGAGTCGCCACAGCGAACCGCGACGCCTCCCGACCACCTGGCGCACAAGATCCGGGCCGGTGCCGGCGCGATCGAGGGCGAGCGCAAGCAGGTGACGGTCCTGTTCGCGGACGTGATGGGCTCGATGGACCTCGCCGAGCGCTGCGACCCCGAGGAATGGCGAGAGATCATGGATCGCTTCTTCGGGATCCTCTGCAGCGGCGTCCACCTCTTCGAGGGGACGGTCGACAAGTTCACCGGCGACGGGATCATGGCCCTGTTCGGGGCGCCGGTCGCCCACGAGGACCACGCTCAGCGTGCCTGCTTCGCGGCGCTGCGGCTGATCGACGACCTCGGCGATTTCACCGCCGAGCTGCGGAGGACGAGGGGCCTCAACTTCCTCGTCAGGATCGGCATCAACTCGGGTGAGGTGATCGTCGGCGGGATCGGCGCTGACCTCGGGATGGAGTACACCGCGGTCGGCCACACCGTCGGCCTCGCGCAGCGGATGGAGCAGTTGGCCGAGCCGGGCAAGGCGTACCTGACCGAGCACACCGGCGCGCTCGTCAAGGGCTACCTGGCGCTCGACGACCTCGGCATGTTCGAGGTCAAGGGATCGAGCCGTCCTCTCGGCGTCCACGAGCTGACCGGCGTCGGCGCCGCACGCGGTCGGCTCGACATCTCCCGGGCACGGGGCTTCTCCCGGTTCGTCGGTCGCGACGAGGAGATGGAGGTCCTCGAAAACGCCTTCGAGCAGGCCAGGGGTGGAGAGGCTCAGGTGATCGGGATCGTCGGCGAGGCCGGGGTCGGCAAGAGCCGCCTCTGTCACGAGTTCACCCAGCGCTGGCGTGCGGAGGGCGTTCCCGTCTACCACACGAGCGGCCTCGCGCACACCAGGTCGGTGCCCCTGATGCCGGTGATGCATCTGATGCGCAGCTACTTCGACATCACCGACCAGGACTCCGACAGGCGCGCCCGCGAGCGGATCGCCGGGAAGCTCCTGCTCCTCGACGAGGCCCTGGTCGAGGACCTGCCGCTGCTTTTCGACTTCCTCGCCGTCCCGGATCCGGAGCGGCCGGCTCCGCGCATCGACCCCGATGCTCGCCGTCGCCAGCTGCTCGGCGTCGTCAAGCGCCTGATCCGCGCTCAGGGCACGATCGAGCCCGGAATCAGCCTCTACGAGGACCTGCACTGGCTCGATCCGGCGACGGAGGAGTTCCTCGCCAACCACGTCGACGCCGTGCAGGGGACCAACAGCCTGACGATCGTCAACTTCCGGCCCGAGTACAGAGCGGACTGGATGTCGAAGCCCTACTACAGCCAGATCGCCCTGGTGCCGCTGGGGGCCGAGGCGATCGGCGAGATGCTCGACGACATGCTCGGTAGCGATCCCTCGCTCGACGGACTGCCGGAGATGCTGAGCGAGAGGACGGGAGGGAACCCCTTTTTCCTCGAAGAGGTCGTCCAGTCGCTGGCCGAGGCCGGCGACCTCGAGGGAGAGCCCGGCGCCTACCAACTGGTCCGCCAGGTTGAGAGCGCGGGCGTCCCGGCCAGCGTCCAGGTGATCCTCTCCGCCCGCATGGACCGCCTCGACGGCCGGGCGAAGGCGGTGCTACAGGCGGCATCGGTGATCGGCAAGGAATTCGCGCAGCCGTTGCTGAGCGAGGTCGCCGGCCTCGAGGCCCCTGAGCTCGACGAGGCGCTGGCGGAGCTCGTCGGCGCCGGGTTCGTCTACGAGCAGGAGATCTACCCCGAGTCGGTCTACACCTTCAAGCACCCGCTGACCCAGGAGGTGGCATACGGCTCCCAGCTCGGGGAGCGGCTGGCGGCCGATCATGCCGCCGTCGCCCGCGCGATCGCCAAGCAGAACCCCGACCGGCTCGACGAGATGTCCGCTCTTCTCGCCCAGCACTGGGAGGCCGCCGGCGAGCATCTCGAGGCCGCTCGCTTTCACGCGCAGGCGGCGGTCTGGAGCGGAACCCGGGACCCGGTCGAGTGCTCGCGCCACTGGCGGGCGGTGCTCACCCTGAGTCAGGAGCTCCCCGAGTCGGAGGAGATCGCCGGCCTCGGCCTCGCCGCCAGGTTGTTCCTCCTGCAGTTCGGGTGGCGGCTGGGAATGTCCCACGGGGAAGCCGAGGAGCTCTTCAACGAGGCGGAGAGCATGGCCAGGAAGGCGGGTGACCTCAACACCCGCGCGCTGCTGATGGGCGTCTACGCGGCTCACCTCGGCATCAACGTCGGCGATGCCGCCGCGATGGCCGAGCTCGGCGGTCAGGCGATCGCCCTCGCCGAGGAGACGGGAGAGGTTCAGCTGTACCTGGCCATCTCCGGCGTCTCGTACGCGTTCTTCCAGATGGGCGATTTCCGGCGAGCCGTTGCGATCGTCGACCGTTCGATGGACCTCATTGACCACGACCCGGACGTCACCGCCCCGGGGACGGTCATCTGTCCCTACGGCTCGGCCCTGGTGTTCAAGGGCGGATACCTGGCCGCAGCAGGGGAGCTCGAGGAAGCCGCCGTGCTGCTGGAGCGCGGGACCCAGCTCTGCCGCGAGCGGGACGACATCGAGACGACCGGCTGGGCGCACATGTGGTCGTTCTGGCGCTGCTACCACTCCGGCGAGTTCGCCGAGGCGCCGCACCACGCCCAGCGGGCGGTCGATTTCTCCGAGCAGTTGGGCGCGGCGTTCTCACGGATCTGGTCGTGGTCGCTCTACGGAGCCGCTCAGATGTTCCAGGGCAAGTGGGAGAAGGGGATCGAAGCGCTCCAGAAGTCGCTGGAGATGTCGCGGGAGCTGAATACGACGGTCGAGGGGAGGAACTGGACACGGTTGTGGCTCGCCGAGGCCAACCTCGGCCTCGGACACAGTGAGCGGGCGATCCTCCTCGCCCGCGAGGCAACCGCGGACGCGCACGAGAAGAGCCAGCTCTACTGCGAGGCGTTCGGGCACATGATCCTCGGCCGGATCCTCCTGACGTCGAATGGCGAGGGCGCAGCGGAGGAGGTCGAACGCGAGCTCGCGGTCGCGATGGATCGCTCGCGCGCGATGGGGGTCCGCACCCTCGAGCCGCTGGTCCACGTCGAGTTGGCGAAACTCGCCGGGGTGCGTGGAGACGACTCGTTGCGCGAGACCAGGCTCCATGAGGCCCACTCCGAGTTCACGAAGATCGGAGCCCGCGGCCACGCGGAGCGGGTGGCCGAGGAACTGGCGGGTGAGGCCGGTCGAACGGCGTTCTAGGCGGGATGCTGGATTGAGAAACGATTTGTCCCTAGACTGGGGCCGTGAGGGTTGCGCAGCAGAAGTTGCGCATTCTGCGGATCGTTTTCTGGCTCGCGGCCCTGGCCTGCCTCTCGCTCGGCCTCGGCGCCTCCACCGCCATAGCCGCCAGGCTCAAGGTGCTCGACGCATCGGCGTCCGAGTCCGCCCCGGCGCTCAGGTTCAAGGTCAAGCTGATCGGCAACACCGAGCGGCCCGTCAGGGTCACCTACTCCACGGTTTCGGGCACGGCCAAGGCGGGATCCGACTTCAGCACGGTGATGGGCCAGCTCGCGTTCCAGCCTGACACCAAGAAGCGGACGATAGTCGTCGACATCCTGCCCGACACGATTCCCGAGGGGAAGGAGACCCTCAGCGTCAAGCTCTGGAAGCCGATCGGGGCGACGATCGCCCGCGCCAGGGCGACCGGGACAATCAGGGACGACGACGCCCGTCCCGCTCCGACGACAAGCACGGGCGCCGCAACCGAGGGGCCTCCGGCCCCTGCTCCGGCGAGCATCGTCGTCAATGAGATCCTTGCCAAGCCGAAGGGCACCGCGACCGAATACGAATTCGTCGAGCTCCTCAATGCGGGCACCTCGCCGGTCGACCTCAGCGGCTGGACGATCAACTCCGGCATCGATTGTGCGCTGGAAGGCGTCCTCGCGCCCGGCGGTCTCTATGTGGTGTCAAACGACCCGCTGATCCGTGAGAGCCCCTGCGCCCTGTCCCTGCTCGGCTCGGGGGACACGGTCACCGTTCGCGACGGGCCCTCCGCTTCCGGCGCCGTGATCGACACCGTCGACTACACCGGCTTCACGATCAACGAAGGCGAAAGCATCGGCCTCGACCCGACCAGGGCGAATGCCGCCCAGAACGACGTCGCCTCGAACTGGTGCACCGCCTTCGATTCCGGCGCCACGCTCTACGGGCCGAGCGAAAACTACGGCACCCCGGGCGCCGTCAACGGGCCCTGCTTCCATTAGGGCGATGACCGATGTTGCCGATCCCGTCGAGGTCGCCTACGTGCCGGATCGAGCCGTGCCGCGCGTCAACTGATCGCCGAATCGGTCGACGAAGCGGACCTGTAGACCGCGGTCCGCGGTCGGCGATGCCGAATTCGTTCTCCTGCGCGTGTTCTGAGAGCCCGACTTAGCCCGCGTTGACGCCGGCGTGAAAGGCTTTCGCGGTCTCGTCCCCCTGTCCAAAAGCCAAGGAGGACCAATGAAAGCGATCCGCGCGCGGCTTTCCTATGCGAACGTCGTCGCCACGCTGGCACTCGTACTCGCCCTCGGGGGCGTCAGCTGGGCTGCGACGAAGCTGCCGAAGAACTCGGTCGGCACCAAGCAGATCAAGAACAACGCCGTGACCGGCGCCAAGGTCAAGAAGCACACCCTGACCGGCAAGGACATCAACCTCAACAAGCTGGGGACGGTGCCGTCGGCGAAGAACGCGACCTCGGCGACGACCGCCAGCTCGCTGACGCCTCCCGAAGCGGTCCGCCTGGTCGGCGCCGCCGGCCAGCCTCAATTCCTCGACGGGACGGTCAACTTCCCACCCGAACAGGGCGTCAGCTTCCACCCGGTCGGCTTCTACAAGGACCACGAGGGGATCGTCCACCTCGAAGGGATGGCCCAGGTGGGCACAGGCGAAAACCCGATCACTGGGCTGCTGTTCCAGCTTCCTCCCGGGTATCGGCCCGCCGCGGGGATCGACCTCGTCTTCCCCAACGTCGAAGACGAAGAAACGATCTCCGTGCTCGGATCGAACATCGTCAGCGGGGGCCACAATCTCGAAGGCGACGTCTACGCCAACGGAGGAAAGGAAACGATCGTCAGCCTCAGCGGCGTCACCTTCAGGGCCGAAAGCTGAGTCGGGCGGCCCCTCAGCCGGAGCCCGGGTAGGGCGTCCATCGCGACGTCAGCTGCCGGCCGAGGGGCCAAACCGTCTCCGAGGCACGGGTGATGAGCCCGAGCATGTCCTCACACGTGGCTCGGGCGAGGTCCTCGGCCCGCGCATCGGGTCCGAGAACGAGCCGCGCCACCGCATCGAGCAGTTCCTCCTGAGTCAGCGCCGCGGCCGTCCGGCCCTGGGCCGGGATCGCCGCCAGGGCGACCGGCTCGCCGTCGATGCAGAGGGCTCCCAGCCGCGAGACGAAGGCGAAGAGATCCTCGATCTCCAGGTCTGCCTCATCGACCTCGAACCGCGCCTCCTCGAGGCGGCCGAACCGGTACGTCGTCTCGGTCCAGGCCAGCTGCGTGGCCTGGGCGGGGGTGACCCAGACGACGGCCGCGCGGACTGCGGTTCCGGGGCTCGCGAACAGGCTGCCCGGCAGGTAACCGACCAGCGGCGCGGTCGGGACGGCGCCGACGTCGAGGTCGTGGAGGTCACCGGTGAGGACCAGCGCCTCGCGGTCGACGTCGTCGTCGAAGTGGCCGAACTTCATTGCCAGTCGCGACGGGGCCGCGTTGGCGCCGAACGCCAGGATCGGGTGACGTCCGTCGGTGAAGGCGGAGATGGTCGACCTCCTCTCGGAGGGGCCGGCGTCGCGAAGCAACTCGACCGTCTCGCCCCTGAGGACGTAGGACCCCGGTGGGCGCTCGAACGGATAGCCCCGGGCGTGCTCGAAGAAGGCCGGGTCGTACGTTCGGCGCGGCCAGGCGGCGAGCACGTCCCGGAGCGCGAGGAAGAACTGATCGTCGTCCAGCGCGAGGCGCTCCAGCAGCTCCGGCTCGGTGATCGGCGGCCACTCCCGCATCGGGGGTCAGCTTATGGAGATCAGGTGTCGGACCGGCGGCGGAATAGGATCGGTCGCGTCTGTCAAGTCCAAGGAGAGGAGTTGCCGGTGAGCGCGAACCCGAACCAGGCCCTCTGGGAGAAGGGCGATTTCACCCAGATCGCGGAAACCATGCGCGAGAGCGGTGAGGAACTCGTCGCCAAGCTCGGCATAACCGACGGCATGCAGGTGCTCGACCTGGGTTGCGGCGACGGCACCACCGCGATTCCCGAGGCCCAGCTGGGGGCCGACGTGCTCGGCGTCGACATCGCCGCCAACCTGGTCGCCGCCGGCAGCGCGCGTGCCGAGGCGCTCGGCCTGACCAACGTCACCTTCCGGGTCGGCGACGCAACGGACCTGCATGACCTCGACGAGGAGAGCTTCGACCTCGTGGTCAGCATCTTCGGTGCGATGTTCGCGCCGAAGCCGATGGACGTCGCGAGGGAGATGGTCAGGGTGACGAAGCCGGGCGGTCGCGTGGTGATGGGGAACTGGATCCCGAACGACCCAACCCTGGTGGCTCAGATCCTGAAAATCAGCTCCGCCTACTCACCGCCGCCGCCCGAGGGGTTCATCAGCCCGATGACCTGGGGCATCGAGGACGAGGTGACGGAGAGGTTCACAGCGGCGGGGATCCCCGCCGGGCAGATCTCGTTCGAGCGGGACACGTACAGGTTCAACTTCCCCGGCACGCCGGCAGAGCTGGTGGCCACGTTCAGGGACTACTACGGGCCGACGATGAACGCCTTCGCCGCGGCCACCGCGGACGGTCGCGAGGCGGACCTGCAGGACGAGCTCGAGAGCCTGTTCGAGGCGCAGAACACGGGCGACGGCTCGACCTCGATCCCGGCGACCTTCCTCAGAGTGACGGCAGAGCGGTAGCGCCTCAGCAGGCGGCCTTCACCGCGGCACGGGCCTTCTTCAGCTTCGCCCTGAGTTGGGCCTTGCGGTGCCCGTGGGCCTTCTTGACCCTGCCCTTGAGCCCGGTGACCCGTTTCTGCGCGGCAAGACAACTCGCGTTCACCGCCGGTGGGCCGATGGGCGCCACAACCGGCGGCGTGGCGGGGAGCACGGGGGGAGAGGGTGGAGGCGGGGGCGGGGGCGGGCTTTCCACATCGAGGTCCCATTCGCCGATTTCGGCTTCGGCTTCCACGTCGAACCAGGCCAATTCGTAGCTGCCCGGAGTTTCGATCGTGAGTTCGTTCTGGTAGAGGACGTCGGGTTCCGCCACCCCTTCCGGACTGCAGTCAAGCGGTTCCACTTCTCCGCTTTCGTAGACGCAGACCACGTATTCCGTTTCTTCCGACGCTTCGAAGTAGGCGGCCATGTGGTCGGTCGTCAGGCATTTGTGCGAAGGCTGTGGAGGTTCGGCCGCTTCATCACAGCCGACGAAGAATGTGTAGCTCGCGGCCGCGGGAGCGCTGGCCGGGACCGCGAGCGCGATGAGTCCCGCCAGAACGAGACCGAGGATCAGTCGCTTCATCCGATCTGCCTTTCGTTACGCCGGCGAGCCTCCCTCGCCACACGCGGGGCATCCTATCGTTGCGGTGGTCCTCGGCTCCAGAACGACTGGCTCCCGGGGGCGCCTTCCCATTGTTCGAGCGGGCGTCGACGCCGCCGCCCGCGCCGCGCCGGACCTCGTGGGTGCACCGGCAGGCCTCAGCTAATCTCCAAGGCTCTGGAGAGTGAGACCCGATGAAGCCGCACAGGCCTGCCCAGATCACGGCTGTCGTCGTCATCTTCGCCGCGCTGGCGCTGACGCTGAGCGCCTGCGTCACCGTCAGGCCGGGCTCCCTGCACGTGAGCCAGCCGGGAGGGATCGGCGACGTCAACGTCGGCCTCCACCTCTGCAGCGCAGAGAGCGGAGCGCCCAGTGAATGCGGCGCCGACAACCACACCGGCGATGCGCAGGTGGTCCTCGCCTTCTTCACCACCAAAGGGGTGACCAACGTCCCCGACAGCTTCACGGCCACGCCCGGCCCCGCGCCCGGCGGCTCACCGATGACTTTCCATCGCAACCGGGACTTCGAGGCATACCTCAGCGGCCTCGGCGGCGAGGTCCCTGCGGACATGGAACCGATCGGCTACCTATCGGATGTGATCTCCGAGAACGAAAACGACAGTTTCGAATGGACCGTGAATCTGCCCTTCGGTCTGCCCGCTGCCCCCGACGGCGGGAGCTACGTCGGCCCGTTCAAATACGAGGTCCTATACGGGTGGCGCGAAGTGGGGCCGGGACTGTCGCCCGACCGGCCTGTCGAATGCGTGAACGGCACGCCAGGTGAATCAGCCGCCTGCACCACCATCCCGGAATCCGAACTCGGCGTCTCCGACCTCAAGATCAGGCCGGCGGCGGAATCGACCCTCTTTCCCGGTGCCACCGCCGAAATCCCGTTCAACCTCGACTTCGGCAGCAACGCCGCGACGCCGCCGAACAACTTCGCGCTGACCGCGACGACCACGCTTCCCGGAGCGGGGGCGACGCCCTCTGAGCCGAGCTTCCCGGTCGGCCCCCTCGACTCGAACAAACGCTTCTCCGGCCTCCGCAAGGCGGTCGTAATGGTTCCCGCGAAGGCGAAGGAAGGCACCTACGAAGTCCGGTTGAACGCCACCACCCCGACCGGAGGCAGCGCCGCTGGAATCGCGCTGCTGCATGTCAGACAGGTCAAGATCGGAATCAAGAAGAAGCTGAACAAGGCCAAGGGCACCGCGACTCTGACGGTCACGGTCCCCGCCGCCGGCACCCTCACCGTCTCCGGCAAGGGCATAGTCAATGCCCAGCGCAAATCGACGGCGGCCAAAACGCTGAAGTTGGCGGTAAAGACCAAGGGCAAGACGAAAAAGAGGCTGCTCGCCAACGGCAGGGTCAAGGTCACCGCGAAGGTGTCATTCACGCCGACGGGGGCCGCGCCGGCGACCACCAGCAAGCCGCTCAACCTGAAGATCGCCCACTAGGGCGGCCCGGTCAGCGGCGCGGTCGCAGCGGGAGTTCTCCGCTGCCTTTCAGGCAGTAGGAGCGGGTGCACTTCTCCCCGACCCAGTAGCGCTTGATCGCGACGGGCCCGCGCAGGCCGGTTCTGCCGACCGCGCGGATGCGGATCGCGAAGTCGCCCCTTCCTCGAACGGGGAAGCGTGTCGGCGAGTGGCACCGGTGGAAGCGCCGGTCGTTGAACTCGCACTCGAAGCGGCGCACGGGGCCGTCGGCGAAGAAGCGCACGCTGGCTCTGCCGCGGTGCTTGCGCAGAGCCGCGTACGAGGGCAGCCTGAGCCTGGCGATCGTTACCTTCGGGCGCTTGGGGCCGTGCTTCTTGCGGGTCGATCTCCCCGAAGGCCCCGACGGCGGATCGAACGGATTCGTGCTGGTGAAGATCCGCCCGTCGGCGCCGACCACCGAGCAGAACGACCTCGATGCGCATGAGACCCCGAACAGCCCGTTCAGAGGCTCTTCGTATTGGCCCGAGGGCTGTTCGTAGGGGACCAGCTTCGTCATCGACCATGAGCCGCGGGCGCTCGTGGGGTCGATCGAAGTCATGACGTCGCCGTTGTCATCGACCGCGACGCACTGCCGGGATGGGAGGCAGCCGACGCCGGTGACCTGGACCG
>DASXBC010000194.1:0-2580 GCA_036406355.1 Solirubrobacterales bacterium
TCGCGATCCGCATCATCCCCAGCCTCCGCGCCGCCTCGCCGAGGCGCTCGTCGTCCGCGCGTCCGGCGAGCACCATCCGGCCGCGCCCGTAGCCGAGGTCGAGCAGCTCGTAGACCATCCGGTCGGCCTGCTCGAGGAGGACGTCCTTGCCGGTGATCCCGACGTCGGCGGCGCCGGCCTCGACGTAGGTCGGGACGTCGGACGGGCGCATTGTGACGAGCACGATCTCGGCCTCGTCGAAGATCAGTGCGCGCGACTCGCCCCGCACCGCGGCGGTCTCGATCCCGGCGCCATCGAGTACGTCGAGCGTCTCCTCGAAGAGGGCGCCGCGTGGGACGGCGAGCTTCAGCGGTCCCTCGGCCTTCGCCCGCGCCGTACCGGCGAATCCTCCGCTCACGACCCCCGCCCCCTCTCTTCCTCCTCGATCTGGGCGACGTGCACCCGCTCGATATAGAGCGCGAAGCCGGCCGCCGGGAGGTCGACGCCGAAGCGCCGCAGCAGCCCGTCGTAGCGGCCGCCGCCGCCGAGGATGTGACCGAGCGCGGGGTCGTAGACCTCGAGGATCGCGCCGCTGTAGTAGCCGAGGTCGCGCAGCAGGCCGAGGTCGATCTGGACCCGGTCGGCGACCCCCCGCGCCTCGAGGGCCTCGTACGTCTCGCCGAGCCGGGCGGTGGCGCGCTGCACGGCGCCGCCGCCCATCTCGCGGGCGCGGTCGAGCACCTCGCTGCCGCCCCGCAACTGGGAGAGGGCGACGCAGGTCTCGACCTGCTCGGAGCCGATCCCGTCGATCTCGGCGAGCTCCGCCTCGAGCCCGACGAGATCGTGGGTCGCGAGCCGGGCGAGGACGGCGTCGCGCGCCTCGCCCTCGACCCCGAGCTCTTCGAGCAGCTGGCGGTAGAGGTCGGCGTCTCCGAGGCCGATGATCGCCCGGTTGAGGCCCGCCGCGTCGAGGGCGGCCTCGAGCACGTCGACGACCTCGACCGTGCCGTCCGGCGCCGAGGCGCCGATCAGCTCGATCCCTGCCTGGGCGAACTCGCGCATCTGCCCGCGCTGCGGGCGCACGGCGCGAAACGCGTTCGCCAGGTAGCAGAGCCGCAGCGGCATCTCGGCCTCCGCGTAGCGGCTCGCGACCAGCCTCGCGATCGGGACCGTCATGTCGGAGCGCAGCGCCAGCAGGTCACCGCGCTCGTCGAAGAAGCGGTAGGAGGAGCTCGCGGTCCGGCCGTCGCCGCGGGCGAGGACGTCGTCGTACTCGATCGCAGGTGTCGCCACCTCGCCGTAGCCGCGGCTCTCGAAGACGTCGATCATCGCCAGGTGGAGCCGGCGAAGCTCCCGCATCTCGTCGGGCAGGATGTCCCTGGTGCCAGGTGGAATCCGGTGGATCATTTAGGCGCGGCCTCCTCTGCTCCGCTCGCTCGCACTAGTAGTCACCGGTGATCTTGCTCGCTTGCTCCGCGTCCGGGGACCGCTTGCCGAGCTACGCGGTGACCTCGGCGGAGACGCGCTCGATCTGGGCGCCGAGCGCGCGCAGGCGCTCGTCGATCCGCTCATAGCCGCGGTCGATCTGGCGGATGTTGCCGATCTCCGAGGTGCCGTCCGCGGCGAGCGCGGCGATGAGCATCGCCATCCCGGCGCGGATGTCGGGGCTCTCGACGCGTTCGCCGTGAAGACGGCTCGGACCGCTGACGATCGCCCGGTGGGGGTCGCACAGCGTGATCCGAGCGCCCATCGCGACCAGCTTGTCGACGAAGAAAAGGCGGTTCTCGAACATCTTCTCGAAGATCAGGATCTCACCTTCGGCCTGGGTGGCGAGGGCGAGGGCGATCGAGGTCAGATCGGCCGGGAACGCAGGCCATGGCCCGTCCTCGACCTTCGGGATCGCGTCGCCGAGGTCGGACCTGATCCTCAGCCGCTGCTCGGCGGGCACGACGACGTCGTCCCCGTCGAGCCTCGATTCGAGGCCGAGCCGACGGAACTGGCGGCGGACCATGATCAGGTCCTGGGCCTCGGCCCCGCGCACCCTCAATTCGCCGCCGGTGGCGGCGGCGAGCGCCATGAAGCTCCCGACCTCGATGTGGTCGGGCGAGATCGTGTGCTCGGCGCCGCCGAGCCGATCGCGCCCGTGGACGGTCATGACGTTCGAGCCGATCCCGTCGACGTTCGCCCCCATCTTCGTCAACAGGCGGGCGAGGTCCTGAACGTGGGGCTCGCAGGCGGCGTTGGAGATCGTCGTCGGCCCCGGGGTCAGCGCCGCGGCCATCAGCGCGTTCTCGGTGCCCATCACCGACGGCTCGTCCATGAAGATCGCGCAGGCGCGAAGGCCACCGTTCGGCGAGGTCAGCTCGATCCAGCGGTCACCCTCGACCCGGGCACCGAGGTCGGCGAAGGCGTCGAGGTGCGCGTCGAGGCGGCGGCGGCCGATGAAGTCGCCCCCCGGCGGCGGCATCCTCGCCTCGCCGAACCGCGCCAGCAGCGGGCCGGCGACGAGGAATGAGGCGCGGATGCTGTTCGAGAGGTCTCGGTCGACCTCGACGTCGGTGACGGTGCGGGCGGAGAGCCGGAGGCTGTTGTCGGCCACCC
>DASXBC010000195.1:0-5469 GCA_036406355.1 Solirubrobacterales bacterium
CCGCGGTCCTTGAAGCTGCCGGTCGGGTTCGCCCCCTCGAACTTCAGCAGCGTGCGGACGCCGAGGCGGTCCGAGAGCCGCTCCGCCTCGATCAGCGGCGTCGAGCCCTCGTTCAAGGTGACGACGGGATCGCCCTCCTCGAGCGGCAGCCGGTCCCGGTACCGCTCGATCAGCGAGTCAGGCATCGACACCTCCCTCGCGCATGCTGCGCTGCGCGAACCATCAGATTTCGACGCTTGCTGCGCATGCGGTCAGACGAACTCCTCCTCGATCACGCGGATGAAGCGCGGCGGCGCGCGCAGCTCGTCGAGCCCGGCGATCTCGGCGACGGCGGCGGCGAAGTTCGACTCGCGGCACTCGTGAAGGACCATCACCAGCCTCGCGTCGTCGCCGATCCCGCGCTGGACGACGCTCTTGACCGAGACCTCGTTGTCGCCGAGCACCTTTGCGATCCGGGCGAGGACGCCTGGCCGATCGGCCACCTCGAGGTGCAGGTAGAAGGAGGAGGTGACGTCGGAGACGACCTCGAGGTCGGCGCCGGCCTCGTGGACCGGCGCCTCGCCGGTGATGATCGAGACGACGTCGCTGAGCACCGCCGACGCGGTCTGAACGCCGCCGGCGCCGGGCCCCGACATCGTCACCTCGGTGATCGCCGGCGCCTCGACCATCACCGCGTTGAACGGGCCCGCGACCGGCGCCAACGGGTGGCCGCCGTAGAGAAAGCAGGGGAAGACTCGGACACTGATCCCCCCGTCGCGGCGCTCGGCGACCCCAAGCAGCTTCAGCGAGAGGTCGAGCTCGCGGGCGTAGGCGATGTCTTCGGGCGTCACTCCCTCGATCCCCTCGTAGGCGACCTGCTCGAGGGTCACCGGCGCGTGGAAGGCGAGCCGGGCGAGGATCGCCATCTTCGCCGCAGCGTCGGCGCCGCTGACGTCGTCGCTCGGGTCGGCCTCGGCGTAGCCGAGCTCCTGGGCGCGGGCGAGGGCCTCGTCGTAGTCCGCGCCGCTCGCCGCCATCTCGCTGAGGATGAAGTTGGTGGTCCCGTTGACGATGCCGAAGACCTTGTCGATCTCGGTGACGCCGAAGCTCTCCTGGATCGCCCGCACGATCGGGATCACGCCGGCGACCGCGGCCTCGAACCGGAGCTGGACCCCGGCCTCGCGTGCCGCCCCGAACAGCTCCTCGCCGTGCTGGGCGAGAAGCTGCTTGTTGGCGGTGACGACCGGCTTTCCGCCGCGCAGGGCCTCGAGCACGTACTCGCGGGCGGGGTCGGTGCCACCGATCAGCTCGACGATCAGGTCGGACCGATCGAGGATCTCGGCGAAATCGCCCCCGCTTCGGGTCAGCGTCCCGGCCAGCTCGACCGGGCGCCCGGTCGCCGCCCCGACCGCCGCCGAGCGCTCCGCGAGTAGGTCGGCGAAGGCGCCGCCGACGGTGCCGCGCCCGAGCAGCCCGATGCGAAACGAGTCAGACATCTCGTGCCGTCAGGTCCTCGTTGGTCTCGCGGCGGACGACGACGCGGGCATCGCCTTCGCTGCAGAAGATGACGGGGGGCCTGGGCACGGCGTTGTAGTTGCTCGCCATCGAGTGACCGTAGGCGCCGGTGGCGGCGACGACCACCACGTCGCCGAGGCCGGGGTCCTCGAGCCGCGCCTCCTCGATCAGGACGTCGCCCGACTCGCAGTGCATCCCCACCAGCCGGCACCCGGTCGAATCCCCGACGCGGTCGGCGATCTCCGCTTCGTAGGCCGCGCCGTAGAGCATCGGCCGGATGTTGTCGGCCATGCCGCCGTCGACGGCGACGTAGCGACGCACCCCGGGCACGTCCTTGACCGTCCCGACGGTGTAGAGCGAGACGCCCGGGTTGGCCACCAGCGAGCGGCCCGGCTCGCAGAGGAGCCTGATCCCCGCGGGAAGGCGCTCGAGCATCGCCTCGGCGTAGGCCGCCGGAGGCGGCGGATCCTGGTCGCGGGTGTAGGCGACGGCGAAGCCGCCCCCCATGTTGACCTCGGGATAGTCGCCGGCGGCGACGAGCACCTCGGCGAGGCGCTGATAGACGTCGAGATCGAAGACCTGGGACCCGATGTGGGCGTGCAGACCGCGCACCTCGAGGCCCGCCGCCTCGCAGCGCTCGACCGCGATCGGCAGCGTCGCGAGCGGTATGCCGAACTTCGAGTCCTCCTGTCCGGTGGCGATCTTCTCGTGCGTGTCGGGCCGGATCCCCGGGGTGACCCGGATGAGGACGCGCTGGCGGCGGCCGGCGGCAAGCCGCTCGAGCCGCTCGATCTCGTCGAGCGAGTCGACGATCAGGTGGCCGACGCCCGCCTCGAGCGCGGCGATCAGCTCGGCCTCGGTCTTGTTGTTGCCGTGCATGTAGATCAGCGCCGGGTCGAAGCCCGCGCGGAGCGCCATGTGGAGCTCGCCGCCGGACGCCACGTCGCACGAGAGCCCCTCCTCGGCGAACAGCCGGTAGGCAGCGGTGCAGGTGAGGGCCTTGCTCGCGTAGAGGACCTCGAAGCTCTCGGTCCGCTCGGCGAATGCGGCGATGGTCTGGCGGGCGCGGGCGCGAAGGTCGTCCTCGGAGTAGACGTAGGCCGGGGTGCCGAACTCGGCGGCGAGCTCGACGAGGTCGCAGCCCGCGATCTCGATTCGTCCGCGCGGGTTGAGCCTGCTGCCGGCAGGGAAGACGGGCGACCCCGCGATCGGGTCCGCGAGCGCGCTGGCGGGTGCCGGTTCGGCTTCAGGGCCCATCATCGACGGGCATTGTGACGTGTGGGGCGCCGCTACGGCGCTAGTTGCCGATGCCTTCGATGGCGCCCTTCACCTTTTCGACCGTCGATCCGGAGGGCGGCGGGGTCGGAGCGACCTTTTCTTCGACTGCGCCGACCGCATTGGTGACGGGCGAGGGTGAGGGCGGGGTCGCGGCACTCGCGATTTGATTGACGGTGTGCGTCACCCGGCGCGCCGTCGTCGTTCCGACGTTGCCGGTCGCGGGCGAACTGCCGCTGTTGCCGGTGGCGGGCGAGGAGCCGCCGCCGCTCGGCGAGGGTGAAGCTGTTCCCGAGCCGGCGGGCGGGCTGCTCCCACTCGTCGGCGCGGGTGCTGGGGAGGTGCTGGAGGGCTGCTGGACCGGCGCCGAGTCGACGCCGCGGCTGCCCTGGATCTGGGTCTCCGGGGCGACCTTGCCGGACGTGTTGTGGTGGCCGGCGGCCTTGTGGTTGCCGTTGCCGCCGCCGGCTTTCGCCGCCGGCCCGACGTTGGCGGGGGTGGCGGTGACCGGGCCGTTGAGGTTCGCCGCGGCGGGGCTCGCCGAGCCGGCGCCGAGCGACTGGGCCGGTGAGACCGCCGTCGAGTCGTTGCCGCCGCCGAAGTTCAGATCGGAGATCGGCCAGTCACGGAGCGCCTGCGCGGACACGAACAGGATGAAGAACACGACTGCCGCCGCGATCAACGCTGTGCCCGATATCGCTCCGAATAGATATGACTGGGAGTGACGTATCAACGAAACCTCCTGCTCCTATCGTCTCTCCGATTGCTCAGTACCCATATTGGCTGGCGAATCCTTTTCCGCCATACCAAAAATTTGGATTTTTAGACCAATATCCGATTTCAATCTAAGACTGGGTATTAGGACCTTAGAGATATCCGAGCGGATCCGTAGGCACGCCGCCGACCCTGACCTCGAAGTGCAGATGAGGGCCAAAACAGTGCCCGGTGCAGCCTGTGTAGCCAATTATCTGGCCCTGGGAGACGCTCTCGCCGATGCTGACCGCGATCGTCGATTGGTGCGCGTAACAGGTTTGCAGGCCGCCTCCGTGGTCGAGGCAGGTGAAGTTGCCGTAGCCGCCGCTTTCCGACTCGGATTGCAGGAGGACGACGGTGCCGGCGTCGGCGGCGCGGATCGGCGTCCCTTCCGGGACGGCGATGTCGATCCCCTCGTGCATCCGTCCCCAACGCATCCCGAAGGGGGAGACGACCGGGCCATCGACCGGCCAGATCAGATGCCCCGAGCCGTAGCGGATCGGTCCCGCGGGCAGGATCGGCCCCGCGCCCGACCGCAGTGCGAGCTCGGCCTGGATTTCCGCGACAGAGCCCTCGAGGCGCTGTTCGTGGTCGCTGATCCTGGCCAGCGCCTTCTCGCGCTCGCGCCTCGCCGCGGCCAGATTGGACTGGCGCCTCTGGACCGCTGAACGGTCGCCGGCGAGCGCATCGCGTTCGGCCGCGATCGAGTCGCGTGCCGCTTCGATCCTGAGCTTCGCCGAGCGCAGCGTCCGGACCGTCGCCTGGACCTGGTCGCGCAGCTGCCGCACCCGGTCGATGACGGCTTCGTCCATGCCGTGAATCCGCTCCAGGTATTCGGTCCGGTCGATCAGCTCCTGGTAGCCGTTGGCGCCGACGATCACGCTCAGCATGTCGGGCGTGCCCGTCTCGTAGATCGCGACCAGCCGTTGGCGCAGCGTCACCAGCGCCCGGTCCAGGCGCGCCCTGACCAGCTCGAGGTGTTTCTTCGCGACGTCGAGTTCGGCGACCGCTTCGTCGAGTTCTGCCTGCTTCGCGTCGAGGCGCCGCTTCACCTCGGCTTCGCGGCGCCGCAGCGCGGCGATCTCGCCCGTCAGCCGCTCGATCCGGTCGCGGTAGCGGGAGATCGTCGTCGTCAGCACGCCTGCCCGCTCGCGCACGTGCGAAAGCTTCGCTTCCCGCTCTTCGAGCTTGGAGCCGAGATCCCGGGCGGACGCGGGCGCGCTCGAAGCGAGCAGCACGATCAGCGCCGCCGCGGCGGCCAGCAGCGCCGCCGGGGCAGTGCGAATCTGGAGCATGGCGGAGCAGGCTAGCGAGGCCCTATCGGAGCCAATGAGGGAGATCGAGGGAGTGCAACTCCGCTTGCGAAGAGGGGTCGGGCATCCTCTTGACGGACGGATACTCAAAACGCCGGGCTTGTCAGCCCGGCGTTTGTCCGGAAAGGGGTTGTCCGACCCCTCTATGCGGCGATCTTCATTGCCTCGGCCGCGACCTCGGCCCCGTAGCCGAGCCGCTCGGCGTATTCGGCGGCCTGCATCCGCGAGATGACCATCCTCTGAATCTCCGCCGTACCCTCGAACAGCTGGTAGATCTTCGCGTCGCGGAAGAACTTCTCGAGCGGGCACTCGGTGCTCCAGGCATAGGGCCCGACCAAGTCCATCAGCGTGGTCGTCGCCCACATCGCGACGTCGCCGCCCTTGAGCTTCGACATCGAGCCCTGGCCGCCGCGCATCGGGACGCCGTTGCGGCCCATCCAGGCCGCGCGCTGGACCAGCAGCCGAGCCGCCTCGATCTCGGTCGCGACGTCGGCCAGCGTCTGCTGGACATGCTGAACCTGGGCCAGCGGCAGGCCTTCCTCGGTCTGCCCGTCGATGTACTCCATTGTCCACTCGTAGGCCGCCTGGGCTATGCCCAGCGCCGAAGCGCCGACCAGCGGCCGGGTCATCTCGA
>DASXBC010000196.1:0-8422 GCA_036406355.1 Solirubrobacterales bacterium
CCCTACCAGCTTGCACACGAACCCGAGCGACCCCGTATTCGTCAGCAGCCAGGGCACCCGGCAGACGCCCTCCAACGTGGGACGGCGACTCAGGACTGCAATCAAGAAAGCGAATCCGATCCTGGAGGAAAAGGGAATCGAGCCCATCAGTGAGCGGGTGTCTCCTCACTCGCTGCGGCGCACCTACGCCTCGCTTCGCTACGCCTGCGGGGACGACCCGGTATTCGTTGCGGAACAGGGCGGCTGGGCAGACCCAGCCTTCCCGATCAGGGTCTACGCCCGCGCCGTGAAGCGCCCGCAGAAGCTGAGCGGCGAGTACCGGGCAGCCTTCGATGCGGCGATTGATTGGGACGAATAGGGACGAGCGGCGAAAATGCACCCGAGAGAGCAGTAGAGGACAATCAGAGTCACGCCGAGGAAACGGCTCCCTAGAGCCGTAATCTAGGACTTCTGCCCCCGTAGCTCAGTGGACAGAGCGACGGCCTTCTAAGCCGTGGGTCGCAGGTTCGAATCCTGCCGGGGGTGTCGCTCTATGAAGCGAAATGCGGCCTTCGAAAGGGGGCCGTTTTTCGTGGGGTGGCAAGGGAAGTGGCAAGGCCAGGCCAGGAACGTCCTCAGGGGCGCCGCAGACTGCTACTGGCCAAAACCTTCGCCGCCCGGTCGCCGCATCGCTAGGTTGCCTCCAATGAAGCGGCGAAGTCTCTTGATTGCGGTTCTTCTCGGGCTAACAGCCCTGGCCCCTGGCAGCTCTGCGACGGCGAAATCTCCGTATCCGAGGCTTGAAATCAGGACGTCCGGCCTGCGAATGGATCGGCACTATCGAATGAGGATGAGAGTGCGCTGCACCTCTCCGAAACGAGGAAGGATCTGCTCGGGGGTGACGTGGCTCACAACCGGGCGGGGCGCTCCCGGCTTCCCCGTCTCTCCCATTTTCGACGGGGTTCCAGTCACCCGCCTGCATAGATTCAAGCTGGGAGCCAACAAAGAACGTGCGATCCGCCTCAGCCTAATCTCATACGCTCGTCCGAACCGCAGCACCTTTCGCAATCCCAATAAGCGGAGATTCCATGTGGTTTTGAATGGAGATCCCCCGGTCGAAAGTGATAAACGGTGGGTCGTGCTCCGCTGGGGCCGTTAGCTGGCAGTCGAAATCGAAGAGGTCCCGTTTAGCAGGGAAAGGTCGAGCAGCCGCAATCTGCCACAGCGGCTCCGGCAACCTTCTAAGTCGTATTCGCAGGTTCGAATCCTGCCGGGGGTGTCGCCCAGGTGGACCGCTACCAGGAATGGAATGGGGCATCGGTGGCCGTGCGGACTACCTGTCGCGGGAGGGGGGAGTCGGGAGTCTCCGGCGTCACGATCCCGTCAGGGATCCGGTGGGCGACGACGCGCATCGCCGCTCGGCAGTTCGGGCACGACCAGCCCTCGCGTCCAGAATCGCGCAGCAGGAACCGCTCGTTGCAGCGCGGGCAGCCGATCAGGTCCATACCGGATCACTACCCACTTCCGTTTGAAGAAAACCGACCAATGAACGGCGCGGTCAGAAGGCGGCGAAGCGGATGAAGCTGACGGCGCCGACGGCGAGGCAGTAGATCGCGAACGGCGTCAGCGTCCGGGTCTGGAAGTAGCGGACCAGGAAGCGGACCGAGATGTAGGCGACGATGCCGGTGATGACGAAGCCGACCGCGACCTGGCCGTGGATGTGTTCGCCGGCGCTGCCGAAGAGGGTCGGGATCTTGAGCGCTCCGGCGGCGAGGATCACCGGGGTCGCGAGCAGGAAGGCGAAGCGGGCGGCATCCTCATGCGAGAGGCCTTTCCAGAGCCCGCCGACCATCGTCACTCCGGAACGGCTGATTCCGGCGAGGAGGGCGAGGATCTGGAAGCTGCCGATGATCACTCCGTCGAGGTAGGGGATCCCGGAGATGCGGAAGTCCGAGGCCCGCGCTTCGGCCAGCTCCTCGGCGGAGCGGGGACCACTTGCCCACGCCGGAGGCGCAGAGACGAGGGCGGGCTCGCCCGGCGCCGGCTGATCTTCCTCGTGGCGTCTGCGGGCGCGCTCGCCGGCGAGCAGGATCAGCCCGTTGATGAAGAGGAGGACGCTCGCCGCCACCGGCTTTGCGAAGACGGTGCGAAAGACGTGCTCGAATGCGACGCCGGTGATCCCGACCGGAATCGTCGCGAGGACGACCAACCAGGCCAGGCGCTCGTCGGGATCCTCGGCCCTGATCCGGCGTGCCCGCAGTGAGGCCGGCGCGCTGCGGACGAAGCCGCGCACGATCCGTACCCAGTCGGCGCGGAAGAACCAGAGCAGGGCGAGCGCGGTCGCCACGTGCAGCGCGACGATGAACGCGAGGTAGAACGAGGACTCGCTGTTGGCCTGCGAGGATTGGGTGACGAGGGTTTCCCATTCGCCGCCGATCCAAGCCGGGACCAGCACCGAGTGCCCGAGACTCGACACCGGGAAGAGCTCGGTGGCCCCCTGCACGACGGCGAGCACGATCGCCTGCACATAGGTGAGCACCCGGTCAGGCTACTACAGCTAAGTAGTAGATTGGCCCGAGTCGCGGCTGTGAGATCCTGCGCGAGGTCGAAGGTGGGAAGAACGGACAAGAGCAGGCGCCCGGCGGGCGCACTCCAGGGTGAGGTTCTCGCTGCGCTCTGGGCCGCGGACCGCCCGCTGACACCGGCCGAGGTGCAGGAGGAGGTCGGCGGCGCTCTCGCCTACACGACCGTGATGACCGCGCTCGCGCGCCTCAACGAGAAGGGCGCCGTGAGACGCGAGAAGGTTGGCCGCGCCTTCGCCTACACGCCGATTCTCGACCAGGCGGGGATCGCCGCGGCGCGGATGCGGGAGATGTTGGAGGGCGATGACCGCGAGGCCGTCCTCGCGAGGTTCGTCGGCGCCCTTTCGGCCGAGGAGGAGGGGATGCTGATAGAGCTGTTGGAAGAGGGCCGCCCGGAGGACCTGGCAGCCGGATGAGCACCGCGACAATCCTCGCGCCACTGGTCGTCGCGGCCCTTCTCGGCCTGACCGGACCGGGGATGGCGCGGCGCCTGCCGCCCCGCGACGCAACCTGGTTGATCAGCGTCGGCGCGGTCGTCACCTGTCTCAGCGCGATGGCCGTTCTTCTTCTCGTCGCCGCGTCCCTGGTCGCCCAGTTTCCGGGGCTCGCCGGAATCGGGAACTGGTCGGACGTCACCCTCCGCGAACACTCGCCGACCGAGCCCGGCCTCGGCGCGCTGGCATTGCTGGCCGCCGGTGCCGGCGCCGCCGCGATGGCGTACGCCGCGGTCGGTCAGGCCCGGGCGATGGTCACCGCCCGCCGTGTCTGCCGGGGGGTTCCCGGCGAAACGGACCTCGTGGTCCTCGACGAGCCCGAGCGGAGTGCCTTCGCCAGCCCGGGGTGGCCGGGACGGATCATCGTCACCAGGTCGCTGCTGCGCCTGCTGACTGCGGACGAGCGCCGGGTGGTGCTCGCCCACGAGCGGGCACATCTCGAGGCCGGACATTTCTGGCATCGGACCGCCGTCTCGATCGCGATCGCCGCGAATCCGATGTTGAGGCCGCTCAGCGGAGCGATCACGTACGCGACCGAGCGCTGGGCGGACGAGCGGGCCGCGTCCGCGCTCGGCGACCGCGTCGGTGCGGCGCGCGCCCTGGCACGGGTCGCTCTGATCAGCAGCCGGTCCTCGCACGAGCACCCGCGCCTTGCCGCGAGCCAGGCCGCGGTCCCGGCGCGAGTCTTTGCCCTCCTCGCCGAGCCGCCGCGGCCCCGGCCGGTCCTTTCGCTGGTCACGGTTGCGCTGTTCGCCGTCGCGATCGTCGCCGCGATCGCAGTCGAGATGCGCGTCGAGAACGTCTTCGACCTCGCGGTCCATGTCCATCACGTGGGCCACGGCGGATAGCGGCGGCAGCATCGTTCGTCGCCGGCGCGGGTTTCTACAGATGCAATGGATCGCAGGGAGCGTCATACCGACATCGCACTCGCGCTCCTCGCCGGCGCCTCGGTTCTCGGGATCGTCCTAATTCGTCGCGTTTCCTAGAGCTTCTCGAAAGGTTCACGGGAGGCGGGCCTCGCTGCCGGCCTCGACCGAGGACTCGTTGATCGGAGGCGTGGTCGCCCTCGCCGGCCGCTGGGTACTGACCGGCTATGCCGTCGTCGAATTCGTCCTCTCGCCCTACGTCGGGGCGGATAAGGCTCAGGAGCTCGCGGCCGGCGCGACCGCGGTTTGACCTCTCTGGCCCTCGGGCGCGCCCCTGCGCATGACACTTCCGATTCTCCTGATCGTGATCGGCATCGTGCTCGCCCTGCACCAGGCGCGTCTAGCCTCGATCCGACCCGTAGCCTGCCTAGACTGGCCGTCGATGGAACTGGCCCCATTCATCGTCTGTCCGGAGACCCTCGGGCCGCTCGAACCGCGCGACGGAGGCTACTGGTCGCCGCTGGCCGAGCGGCTTTACCCGGTGCGCGAGGACCTGGTGTTCATGGGCTATCCGCAAAGGGACGCGGCGATGATCGCCGAGACGATGGAGGAGGAGCACGATTGGCAGGGGACCGCTGAGGTCGCCGCCCGCAACCTCGAATACGTGCGGGCGAACGCTGCGCGCGCGGTCGACTTCATCAACATGATCCGGCCCCTGGTCGACGTCGACGGCCGCCCCCCACGAGCCCTCGAGCTCGGCTGCGGCAACGGATGGGTCAGCTGGCTTCTGGCCGAGGCCGGTTTCGAAACCTGGATGTGCGACTTCGAGTCGAACTCGCTTGCGACCGGCCTCAACCTCAAGCACCCGAACATCGGCGACGGCCGGCGCTTCGTCGTCGATGCGCGCTACCCGCCGATCGCCGACGGCTCGATGGATCTCGTCTTGTTCAAAGAGTTCGTTCACCACGTCAGCGACCATGAGCCACTGTTCCGCGAGGCGAATCGTGTCTTGCGCAAGGGCGGCCTGATGGCGATGATGGAGCCACTTCGCAGCGTCAGGCAGCGGATCTATGAGATCCGCCACCCCGATCCCCACAAGGGTCACCACATGACCTCGGCCCGCGACTACCTGCGGTCGATCCGCAGAGCCGGCTTCGAGATCGCGCGCCAGGCCTATGTCTACGAAGAGCGCTCTGGCCAGCGGCCACTCGCCGTCCGGATGAGGCGGAGGGCGATCTCCGCGATCGACCCCTCACGGACCACCGGCGACTGGTTCACGCGCCTCCACTTCCACCTGATCGGAGGGGCGCAGCTGGTCGTGATGGCGCGCAAGGCCCGCGAGGTGCAGCCGCCGGAGCGGCCGGCGATGACCCCGATCAGCCCCGATAGCCTCGATCTCGAGGATCAGGACCTGCGGCCGTATGGCGAGTTCCCCGCCGTTCTCGGCGAGGCTGCGACCCGGCTCGAGTGATGTCCGCCTGGAAGTTGCCGCTGATCGTCGGCGCGATCACGCTGCCGATCGTCGGAAGCTTCCTGATCGCCGGTCCCCCCGCCGGTTTCGTCGCCGGTGCGCTAGGGGTGGTCGTGCTGCTCACCGTCGCCGCCCGAATGCGCCCGCTCGGGCCGATCGGAGAGCTCCCGCGGGACGGCCGCCACCACCTGCTGCTCGTTGTCGCCGGCCCGATCGAGGAGCCTGGCGCGGTTCGTCAGCTCAGGGTCGCGGCCGGCCTCGACCCTGGTGGAGACGCGGAGGTGCGGGTGCTTGCGCCGGCGAGCATCGGCTTCCTCGACCGCTGGGCCTCCGACGTCGGCGATGCTCGCGACGAGGCTCAGCGCAATCTCGTGGCGACGGTGGCAGCGCTGGCCAAGGACGGGATCGAGGCCGAGGCGCGAGTCGGAGACGAGGACTTCGTCCAGGCCGTCGAGGACCAGCTCCAGACCTACCCCGCCGACGAGGTTGTCCTGGTCAGCGTCGACCCGGCGGCCTCCGAGAAGGTTGCGTCGGCGGCGGCCGAGCTGAACTCGCGGCTGCGGGCGGAATTCCGCCACGTCGTTCTCGGAGGGTGATGGGTCAGCAGACGTGGGCGTGCGCCCGGCTCCGGACCACCTGGAAGGCGCTGCCGGGGACCCGCTTCAGCTGGTCGAGGTTCTCGTCGTCCCAGCGCCGGTCGCTGCTGCCGCCGAAGAACCAGTTGGAGCCGTTGTCGGCGACGATCAGCCCGTAGTGCTTGAGGGCGACGGCGATCGCTTTGGCGGGCCCGCTGAATCGGCCGAGGCCGTAGCCGGGACGCAGTCGCAGTCGCGTCCCCATCGCCGGCGCGCTCGGGTCGGCGGTGTCGCCGGCGCAGTGGGAGGCGGGGTGGACCCAGGCGTCGCGGGTGCTGTCGAAGGTGACTCGGATCGCGTGGTCGACATGGCCCGCGGCGGCTTCGTCGAATCGGACGAGGCCCGGAAAGATCGGAAGCCCGGCCGCGTCGGCGGAGGTCCACGAGTCCGGTCGGAGCGCGGTCGAGCGGAGATCCCAGCTCGCGCCGGAGTCGGCGTTCCAGTGAGCGCCGCCACCGCGCTCGGGGAAGGCCCGGTAGAGCTCGTAGAGCATGCAGCTGTCGCGATCGACGACCAGCACGTGGCGGTCGCCGTCGCTGCCCGAGCCGCCCTCGACCGGGGCGCTGGCCGGAATCGGGAACGGGCCGGGGTCGCTCTCGTCGCCGTAGGCGGTGTAATGGATCGGCAGCTCGCGCTGATGGGCTCCCACCACCGAGTAGGGGAACCCATAGGAGCGGGGCGAGCCGAAGTCGGGGTGGAGCATGTCGCCGCCGTGGGCGTCGATGTAGGCGATCGTCGCAGCCGAGTTAGAGGCGACCGGCGCCCTCGAGACGTCCTGGTTCCAGGCGGCCTCGTTCGGGAGCGACGGCGCGCTCGGGGAGAGGGTCGGCGCGGGGGAGGGGAAGACGGGGCAGGAGCCTAGGTCGGGATACGGGCCAACGGCGCCTGAGGGCGCGGCAGCGGCCAGGCAGACGATGCCGGCGATCACCCACACCCCGGGCTTCAAGCCGGTGGCTGCCCCTCGCGGATCCGGAGCCGGCCGACGTCGAGCTCCTCGACCTCGAGCCTGCCGATCTTCGCCTGGCGGATCGCGAGGCGGTTGACCGAGAGCCGACCGATCGCGAATCCGCCGACGGCGGCGGCGCCGACGGCGAGAGCGCCGATCGCCGCGGCCCCTCGCGCCTGCGCACCGGTGGCGGTCGCGGGGCGCACCTCAGGCCTGAAAATCGCGATTCCACGCATCGGCGAACCGTAGCGCCTAGCCTGCTCGGCAACGTGAGCCCCTCCTCCGATCCGCTGCTGATGGTCCAGCACGTCCCCTGGGAGGGCCCGCATCGGATCCTCGAGGCCTTCGCGGGGGCCCCGGTCAACACGGTGCGTCCGCTCGAGGGCGACGCCCTTCCCGACCCAGCCGAGATCTCCGGCGCGGTGCTCATGGGTGGGCCGATGGGAGTGGGGGACGGCGAGGCACACCCGGGACTCGATGCCGAGCGGGAGTGGCTGGCGGCCGCGGTCGAGGCGGGGAGGCCGATTCTCGGCGTCTGCCTCGGTGCGCAGCTGATCGCCGCTGCGCTCGGGGCCGAGATCAGGCCCGGCCAGGCGCCCGAGATCGGCTTCGCGACGGTCAGGATCCGCGACCCGGCCGACCCGGTCCTCGGCGGCCTCGCGCCGGACACGACCGTCCTGCACTGGCACGGCGAGGGCTTCGACCTGCCCGACGGTGCTGAGCTTCTCGCATGGTCGGCGCAGACCCCGGTCCAGGCATTCCGCGCCGGCAATGCGTGGGGCGTCCTCTTTCATGCCGAGGCGGATGCCGCGCTCCTCGAGAGCTGGCTCGCGGTTCCGGAGATGGCCGCCGAAGCCCGCGAGGCGCTTGGTCCTGACGCTGCCCCGACCCTTCGTCGCCAGGCCGCCGAACATGAGGCCGAGCTCGCGGCTCGATCTGCCCCGGGTTTTCGGGCCTTCGCCGAGATCGTCTTCGGCGGCTGAGCCAGTCTCCGCCCGGATGGGGATCCGGATCCGGACCTATGACTAGCCCGCCGGCGTGCAGGGCAGGACGTGGGTCAGGCCCAGCGTGGTGTCGTCTTCGAACCGGACTTTTCCTTCGGTGTAGTAGCGGCCGGTCGGACAACTGCCCGTCAGGTAGCTCTGCTTCTTGCCGCGGTAGCTGAACCGGCGGCCGATCCTGAGCTTGAATCGGGTGACCGATCCGGCCCCGCCGGCGATCCGCGGTATTTCGGCGTCGGCGTGGATGCCGAAGTGCCCGCGGTGGATCCGGGTCAGCCGGACCGTCGCGACCACCGCGGTCGGCGCCGGGACCGAGACGTAGGTGTGGACGTAGAGGACGGTGGTGCCGCCGTGCACGCCCCCGTTGAAGAGGATGATCGGCCCGGTCGCCCTGAACGGAGCCTGTTCGGGAAAGGCGACTTCGACGTCTCCGTCGCCTTCGCCGACG
>DASXBC010000197.1:0-5161 GCA_036406355.1 Solirubrobacterales bacterium
CCAGCAACCGCACCTGCGAGATCGGCCTCAGCCGCGCGACCGGCGCCGAGTACGGGTCGTTCGTCTTCCTGCTCGAGGAGCTGACCCGGCCGGCCTGATCTACCGGCGGCCGGCCTCGACCGCGGCCGCTCTGCGCCCGTCGGCTTCGGCTTCGAGGTCGCGCACCACCGCAGCGACCTGATCCTCACGCTCGAGCCCGCGCTCGATGATGGGGTTGAGGACTCCCCGAAAGGCCGAGACGTAGCGCCACCAGCGGGGAGCGAAGATCCGGGGCGCGCGCTCTTCGATTCCCCGGACCACGGCCGCGGCAGCCTCGCCCGGCGGAATGCGGCGCATCATGAAGGCGGGCAGGCGCTCCTGTCCGCGACCCCAGTGCTTCTGGTCTTCCGCGTCCTTGACCATCCTCGTGTCGACCCAGCCGAAGTAGGCGACGCTGGCGCTCGCCCCGAGCGGGGTGAGCTCGACCCGCAGCGATCGCCCGAGCGACTCGACGCCCGCCTTGGCGGCGGCGTAGGGGCTGTTGAATACGCCGTTGACGAAGGCGTAGACGGAGGAGACGAGGACCACGTGTCCCCGTCGCTCGACTATCTGCGGCAGCGCGGCGCGAACCGTTCGCCAGACGCCGAGCATGTCCACCTCGAAGACGCGCTCCCATTCCTCGCCCGGCATGCCGTTCACCGTCCCCATCACCCGCGGGGCGATGCCGGCGTTGGCGACGACGAGATCGAGGCCGCCAAAGTGCTCGACAGTCTGCGCGACGACGCTCCTCATCGCGCTCTCGTCGGTGACGTCGGCGCCGATCCCGATCGCCCTTTCGCCGATCCGCTCGGCGGCCTCGCGAGCCTGCTCGGCGTCGAGATCGACGACGACGACCGACGCACCCCGCATCTGCAGCTGGCGGGCGGTCTCGTACCCGATTCCGCGCGCCGCGCCGGTGACGAGCGCCACCTTGCCGTGGGGGTCGAAGCTCGGCATCGGGCGCGCAGCCTACCCGCTCCTAGAATCCCGGCGATGAGCGCGGAGCGAGCAAGCATCCATTTCTGCCTCTCTGCGCAGCGAGCGAAGCGCGAGGCATCCATATGAGCGGCTTCCGTCCGGTCGACCCCAGGCAGTCCTTCCCCGAGCTCGAGGAGCGGATCCTCGCGCGCTGGGCCGAGCGCGACGTCTTCCACCGCTCGCTGGCCAACCGCGAGGGGGCGGAGGTCTGGAGCTTCTACGAGGGCCCGCCCACCGCCAACGGCCGCCCCGGTTCCCACCACGTCCTCGCCAGGGTGTTCAAGGACATCTACCCGCGCTACCGGGCGATGCGCGGCTACCGGGTCCCCCGCAAGGCCGGTTGGGACTGCCATGGCCTCCCGGTCGAGCTCGAGGTCGAAAAAGAGCTCGGGATCTCCTCGAAGCAGGAGGTCGAGGAGTACGGGATCGCCGAGTTCAACCAGCGATGCCGCGAGTCCGTCTTCGAGTACGTTGAGGAGTGGAACCGGCTGACCGAGCGAATCGGGTTCTGGATCGACCTCGACGACCCCTATGTCACCCTCGACGACTCCTACATCGAGTCGGTCTGGTGGTCGCTGCGAAAGCTATGGGACTCGGAGCTCCTCTACGAGGGCCACCGGGTCGTGCCCTACTGCCCCCGCTGCGGGACCGCGCTCTCCTCGCACGAGGTCGCGCTCGGCTACGAGGACGTCGAGGACCCGAGCGTCTACGTCAAGTTCCCGGTCACCCGCGTCCCCCCCAACGACGAGATCCCCGAGTCGCCGGTCGAGCCGGGCGACAACCTCCTGGTCTGGACGACGACCCCGTGGACGCTGATCTCCAACGCCGCGGTCGCCGCCGGCCCCGAGATCGAGTACGTCCGGGCCCGGTCCGACGGCGAGGTGCTGGTCCTCGCCCGCGATCTGGTCGAGCGCGTCCTCGGCGAGGACGCCGAGATCCTCGGCCACTTCCCTGGCTCGGCCCTCGCCGGTGTCGCCTACCAGCCGCCCTTCTCCTACGTCACCGACTTCGGGCCGCGTGGCCACACCGTGCTCGAGGCCGACTTCGTCACCGTCGAGGACGGGACCGGCCTCGTCCACACCGCGATCGCCTTCGGCGAGGACGACTTCCAGCTCGGCCGGCGATACGGGATCAAGCTCCAGAACCCGGTCCTGCCGGACGGCACCTTCGAGGAGAGGGTCACCGAGTTCGCCGGCAGATTCGTCAAGGACGCCGACCCCGACATCGTCGCCGCCCTCGAGCGCTCGGGCCGGCTGCTGCGGGCCGAGGTCTACGAGCACGCCTACCCGCACTGCTGGCGCTGCGGCACGCCTCTCCTCTACTACGCGATGGCGAGCTGGTACGTCGCGACCTCGGGCAGGCGGGATGGGCTGCTCGCCAACAACGAGGGGATCGGCTGGCACCCCGATCACATCAAGCACGGCCGGTTCGGAAAATGGCTCGAGAACAACGTCGACTGGGCGCTGTCGCGCGATCGCTACTGGGGCACGCCGCTGCCGATCTGGGAGTGCGGCGGCGACGGCTGCGAGGAGCGCTCCTGCATTGGCTCGGTCGCCGAGCTGCGCGAGCGGGCGATCGGCGAGGTGCCCGACGATCTCCACCGCCCCTACATCGACGAGGTCGTTCTGCGCTGCGAGAGCTGCGGCGGCGAGATGCGGCGGGTCGAGTCGGTGATCGACACCTGGTACGACAGCGGCGCGATGCCCTTCGCGCAGTTCCACTACCCGTTCGAGAACGAGGATCAGTTCGAGGAGCGCTTCCCGGCCGACTTCATCTGCGAGGCGATCGACCAGACCCGCGGCTGGTTCTACACCCTGCTCGCCGAGTCGACGCTCCTCTTCGATACCTCCAGCTACCGCAACTGCGTCTGCCTCGGGCTGATCCTCGACCCCGAGGGCCAGAAGATGTCGAAGAGCCGCGGCAACGTCGTCGAGCCGTGGGACGTGATCGCCGCCCACGGCGCCGACGCGTTCCGCTGGTACTACCTGACCTCGCAGCAGCCATGGTCCGGCTACCGCTTCTCCGTCGACACCGTCGGCGAATCGGTCCGCCAGTTTCTCCTCACCCTCTGGAACACCTACTCGTTCTGGGTCCTCTACGCGAATGCCGAGGGGCTGACGCCGAAGGACTTCACACCCGCCGCCTCCGAATATTCCGCCGCCTCCTCCGCTCCCGCGACGGCGGAGGGATCAGATATGGATCCGCCGTCGCTCCCGCGTCCGGGGGCGGCGGGCGAAGACCTGGACCGGTGGGTGTTGTCGAGGTTGCAGGGTACGGTGGGCCGGGTCACCGTGCTGATGGACGGGTTCGACTGCACCGCCGCCGGGCGGGAGATCGCCGACTTCGTCGAGGAGCTCTCGAACTGGTACGTGCGGCTGACGCGGCGCCGGTTCTGGGACGGCGACCGGGCCGCGTTCGCGACGCTCCGCCACTGCCTGCTCGAGACCGCGGCGCTGCTGGCGCCGTTCACCCCGTTCCTCGCCGATGAGATCCACCTCAACCTCGCCGGCGGGCAGGCCGAGGACTTCGGCGAGCAGCCGGACTCGGTCCACCTCCGCGACTTCCCGGAGCCGAGGCCGGCGCTCGCCGACGCCGGCCTCGAGTCGGCGATGGAGGCGGTGCGGCTGACGGTCGAGCTCGGGCGCGCCGCCCGCGCCCAGGCGAAGGCGAAGGTGCGCCAGCCGCTGCGCCGTGCGGTGATCGTCGCCAACGACGCCGAGCGCGAGGCGATCTCCGCCCGCGCCGAACTCGTCAGGGCCGAGCTCAACGTCAAGGAGCTCGACTTCGTCTCCGAGGAGGCCGAGCTGGTCAGCTACTCGGTCAAGCCCAACTACCGTTCGCTCGGGCCCCGGTTCGGGAAGCGGATGCCGCAGGTCGCCGCCGCGATCGAGGCCCTGGACCCCGCCCACGTCGCCGAGGTGATGGCGGACGGCGGCCAGATCGGGATCAACATCGACGGCGACGACCACACGATCTCCCCCGAGGAGGTGACCCTGGCCCTGCAGCCGCTCGAGGGCTACGAGGTCGAGGCCGAGGCCGGCCACGCCGTCGCCCTCCAGCTCGAGCTCGACGACGAGCTGCTGCGCGAGGGCCTCGCCCGCGAGATCGTCCACGCCGTGCAGAACGCGCGCAAAGAGGCCGGGCTGGAGATCACCGACCGGATCGAGCTCACCCTCGGCGGCGACGCCGACCTGGTCGAGGCCGCCCGCGAGCACCAGGACTACGTTGCCGGCGAGGTCCTCGCCACCTCGGTCGCCTACGACGGAACCGACGGACCCGCGGCGACGATCGACGGCCGCGAGCTGCGAATCGCGATCAGTCGTCCCCAGGCTCGCCGATGATGAAGTCCGATTTCGCCGAGTCGGAGAACTTGACCCAGCAGTGCTCGGGCGGGACCCCTGCGACCTCGATCAGAGCCGATTCGATCCGCTTCGCAATCTCGGCCTTCTGCTCCTCGGTACGACCCTCGTACCAGTGGACGTGGACGAAGGGCATCGGCCCCGCCTAGGCGAGCGCCGGCTCGAGTTCCGCCTCGAGGCGCCGCTTCGGCATCGCGCCGACGATTTTCTTCGCGATCGCCCCGTCCTTGAAGAGGAGCAGGGTCGGGATCGAGAGGACCTCGTACTCGGCGGCGGTCTGCTGGTTCTCGTCGACGTTGAGGCTGAGGATCGTCAGGTCGTCGCGCTCGGCGTCGATCTCTTCGAGGACGGGATGGACGACCCGGCACGGCCCGCACCAGGGAGCCCAGAAGTCGACGAGAACGGGATCATCGGCCTCGAGCACGTCGGACTTGAAGGTCGCGTCTGTCACGTCGGTGAGCTTGCCTGTCACTGAGATCGGTCTCCTGGAATCGTGGGTTTACCGGCGCTCAATACTTCAAAAAGTATAGCGTCGCCCCTGGGAGCCGCCCAGGGACTGGCCATATCTTGACGAGTATGACCAACGCCGAGATCGCCGCCGCCCTCGAGGAGCTCGGCGTGCTCTATGAGCTCGACGGCGCGGTCAAATACAGGGTCCTCGCCTACGGCACCGCGGCGAAGGCGATCCGGGAGAGCCCGGTATCGGTCGCCGACCTCGCGGCGGAGGGACGAGCGACCGAGATCCCCGGCGTCGGCAAGACGCTGGCCGAGAAGATCGACGCCCTGATCGAGACCGGGGAGATCCC
>DASXBC010000198.1:0-4056 GCA_036406355.1 Solirubrobacterales bacterium
TGCCACCGTGGTTCCTCCCGCCGGCTCGGTGAGGATGCCCTCGGTCGCGCCGAGGAGGTCGATCGCCTCGAAAATCTCGGTGTCATTCGGCGTCGCCGCGGAGCCTCCCCTTGACATCACCGCGTCGACCACGAGCGGGCCGTCGCCGGGGGCGCCGATTGCGATCGAGTGCGCCGCCGTGTGCGGGACCTGCGGGGTGATCTCGCCGCTGCCGTCGAGGACCGCGGCGGCGATCGGCGCGCAGCCCTCGGCCTGGGCGATGTGGATCTTCGTCCCGGCGGTCTCGGCGAGGCCGACCGTCTCGAGCTCGGCGAGCCCCTTGTGCACTCGCGAGGAGAGCGTCCCTCCTGCGGCCGGGATGACGATGTGGTCCGGCGAGACCCAGTCGAGCTGCTCAACCACCTCGAAGGCCACCGTCTTCGCGCCCTCGGCGTAGAACGGGCGGAGCGTGATGTTGGCGAACTGGATGCCGGTCGCGAGCGCCAGCTCGCGGCAGGCCCGGTTGGCCTGGTCGTAGTTGCCGTCGAGCTGGATCACGGCGGCGCCGAGCGCGCGGCAGGCGCGGGCCTTGCCGCGCTCGAGGTTGCTCGGATAGAAGACGTAGGCGGCGACACCGGCCTTCGACGCCAGCGAGGAGACGGCGGTGCCGACGTTGCCGGTCGAGACGCAGCCGATCTCCTCGTCCCCCAGCTCGAGCAGGCGCGCAACCGCCATCGAGACAACCCGGTCCTTGTAGGAGAGGCTCGGCCGGGCGGTGCTGTCGTCCTTCAGGTAGAGCTTGCGGAGGCCGAGCTCGGCGCCGAGGCGGTCGGCGTGGATCAGCGGGGTGCGCCCGCTGTTGCGGCCGACCCGGGCCTGGGCGGCGGCATCGATGATCGGCAGCAGCTCCTCGAAGCGCCAGATGTTGAGCGGGCGCTCGGCTGTCGGCAGCTCGGCAAGCCGGGCCGCGGCCAGCTCGTAGTCGTAGTCGATGTCAAGGCCCTGGCCGCACTGCAGGCACCTGAAGGTCTTGTCTGCAAGCGGAAGCCGGAGCCCGCAGTCACGGCAGACCAGCTCGGTCGCGCAGGAGCGTGTGCGCTGATCCGCCGCAGGGCTCATCGCCCCTGGTCCTCCCGGGCTCGCGAGGGCAGGCCGCCCGCGTGGGCGAACCTTCTCCGACGCTTCTTCCGATGCCGCCTGATCATCAGCCGCCGTGTATAGCAGATGCAAGCGTCGATCTGGAAATCGTCCAGCTCGATTCCTACCATCGAGCGATCGACTGGCACCGCTGCATCTCCCATCTCGACATGGACGCGTTCTACGCGTCGGTCGAGCTGCGGCGCCGTCCCGAGCTGCGGGGGAAGCCGGTGATCGTCTGTGGCAGCGGGCCGCGGGCGGTGGTCACGACCGCGAGCTACGAGGCGCGGCGCCTGGCAGGAATCCACTCGGCGATGCCCGCCGCGACGGCGCGGCGCAGGCTCCCCGACGCCGTCTACATCCCACCCGACTTCACCGCCTACCGCGAGGCCTCGCGCGAGGTGATGGCGATCCTGCGGAGGAATGCCGAGACGGTCGAGGTCGTCGGCCTAGACGAGGCCTACGTCGACCTCACCGGCCTCTTCGCGCCGAAGGCGACGATGCGCCGGATCGCGGCCGAGATCCGCGAGCAGGCGGGGCTGACCTGCTCGATCGGGATCTCCGAGAATCGGCTGCTGGCGAAGATCACGAGCGAGCTCGGCAAGCCGGCGGGCCTCGTCGTCCTCTCCCGTCTCGAGGCCCTCGAGCGCTTCGCGGCCGACTCGCCGGCCCTGATCCCAGGAATCGGGCCGAAGACGGTGGCGAGGCTGGAGCGGATCGGGATCCGCGATCTGGCGGCGCTTCGCGACCACGACCTCGTCGCCCTCGAGGCGGCCTTCGGGCCGCGGATGGGCGGCTGGCTCCAATCCCGGGCCCGGCTCGAGGACGAGACGCCGATCGGCGTCTCCCGCAAGACGAAGTCGCAGTCGACCGAGACGACGTTCGACACCGACGTCGCCGACCCCGACCGGCTCGCCGAGTCCCTCCGCAGGCTGGCCGAGGAGCTCTGCCGGCGCCTCGGCTCTCGCGGCCTCGAGGGCCGCACGATCGGGATCAAGGTCCGGCTCGACGACTGGACCACGGTCACCCGCTCGCACACGGTCGAGGCCGAGACGAACGACCCGGCGGTCGTCGTTCCGACCGCGCTCGACCTTCTGCGGGCCTACGCCCCGCCGCGACCGGTGCGCCTCCTCGGCGTCCGGATGGCCGGCTTCGCCGAGGAAGATGCGGAGGAGCGGCCTCGGAACGAGCCGAAGCCGGCCGAGCCCGGCCAGCTGCGCCTCGGCGTCGCCGGCTGATGCGTCAACGGCTGGAGAGGATCGTCCCGACCCCCGGGAAGTGGAGTCGTTCGCGGGTCGCCGTCGTCAGGTCGAAGTCGCGCCCGGCGACGTAGGGGCCGCGGTCGACGACCGGGACGGTGACGGTGTGGCCGTGATAGCGGAGGGTCACCATCGTCCCGCAGGGAAGCGTCTTGTGGGCGACGCCGAGCGTCCCCGGCAGCAGGGTGCCGCCGCAGGCCATCCCGCTCCCGTAGAGGCCGGGCCCGTAATAGGAGGCGTTGGCGTAGCGATAGGCGGCGACCCGACGGATCGGGCTGGACGAGCCGCGGACGCGGCGGTCATGGATGCCGTAGGCGCGAACCCGGTAGGTGCCGAGGCGCTGCGGCCGCCAGCGCAGCGCGAAGGCGCCGTGGCGAGTGCTCGCCTGCCCGAGGACCGCGCCGCGCGGGCCGCGGACGACGACCTTGACCCGATGCGATCCGCGCGGGCGCACCCGCCCGCGGAGAACGATCCGCCGGTCCCCCACCACCTGGTGGGTGGAGAGGTGGAGCGAGATGTGTGACCCGACGCGCCTCTGGCGTCGCTCGGGGCCCTTCTTCGAAAGGGCCGCGGCCGGGCTGAGGGCCAGCACGGCGGCAAGCAGCGTCATCGGCAAGAGGTGTCGCATTGGAGGTGTCCCCGCTTTCTCGTCTGCCTACGGGCGGGTCGCCGGGCGGCCCGCGGTGAAACTCGGCAGATGGATTGCTGTGGTGGACGGGGCACCGTAGGGATGTCATGCCGCCTCGAGCGTGAGCGCCGTCACATTGCGACATGACGCACGGATCACGGCGTGCGAAGATGAGGCCGTGGGCTCAGATCGCCTGACCGGACTCGATGCGGCCTTTCTCCACATGGAGCGAGGAGGCGCCCACATGCACGTCGCCTCGGCGATCATCTTCGACGGCTCGCCGCCGACCCACGAGGAGTTCCGCGACCACATCGAGTCGCGGCTGCACCTCGTCCCCCGCTTTCGCCAGAAGCTCCGCTTCGTCCCGTTCAGCCAGGGGCGCCCGGTCTGGGTCGACGACCCCCATCTCAATCTCGACTACCACGTCCGGCAGACCGCGCTGCCGGCCCCCGGCTCCGAGGAGCAGCTCCGCAACCTGGCCTCGCGGATCTTCTCCCAGCAGCTCGACCGTTCGAAGCCGCTCTGGGAGCTCTGGCTCGTCGAGGGCCTCGAGGGGGACCGCTTCGCGATCGTCGGCAAGAGCCACCACGCCCTCGTCGACGGCGTCTCCGGGGTTGACATAACCACCGTTCTCTTCGACCTCGAGCCGGACCCGCCCCCACCGCCGCTGCGGCCGCCGAAGTGGGCGCCGCGGCCGGAGCCGACGGACCTCGAGCTGCTCGGTGACGCGATCCGCGAGCGGCTCACCAGCCCGCAGGAGATCGTCCGTGGGATCCGCGCCACGCTGCGCGGGCCGCGCCAGGTGCTGCGCGGCATCGGCGCGACCGGGAAGATGCTCGAGGTCGGGATGTCGGCATCGAGCACGCCCTTCAACGTCGAGATCGGGCCCCATCGCCGGCTCGCCTTCGTCCGCGCCGAGCTCGACGACTTCAAGCGGGTCAAGAACACCCACGGCGGCACCGTCAACGATGTCGTCCTCTCGGTCGTCACCGGGGCGCTCGGCAACTACCTGCGGGCGCGCGGGCACGAGACGGCGGAGCTCGAACTGCGGGC
>DASXBC010000199.1:0-1717 GCA_036406355.1 Solirubrobacterales bacterium
GGAGCGGCTGGCGATGGAGCGCGACTACCTCGACAACCTCTCGATCGCCGGCGACCTGGCGATCCTGCTGCGGACGCCGCGGGCGATCGTCCGCGGCGAAGGCGCCTACTGAGTAGATGGACCTCGAGACGATCGTCGTCAGCCACGGCGCCGAGGACCTGCTGCGGCGAACGTTGCGCTCGCTCGAGGAGCACCCGCCGAGCGGCGAGAGCCGGGTGACCGTCGTCGACAGCGGCAGCGCCGACCGGACCCCGGACATGGTCGCGCGCGAGTTCCCCCGGGTGCGGCTGATCCGGCGCGAGAACATCGGCTTCTCGGCCGCCAACAACCTCGTCCTCCGCGAGGGGGGCGCCGATGCGGTCCTGCTCCTCAATCCCGACACCGAGGTCTACGCGGGAACGCTCGACACCGCCCTCGCAAGGCTCCGCTCGGAGCCGCGGATCGGGATGGTCGGGTGCAAGCTGGTCACCGAGACCGGTGAGCTCGACCACGCCGCGAAGCGCTCGTTCCCGACCCCGCTCTCGGCCCTCGCCCACTTCACCGGGATCGGCCGGCGGGCCGGTGCCCCGGCGGCGCTCAGCCAGTACCGGGCGACCGAGCTCGGAGAGGACGAGCCGGGCGAGGTCGACGCGGTCAACGGCGCCTTCATGCTCTGCCGTGGCGAGGCGGTCCGCGACGTCGGCCTGCTCGACGAGGGCTACTGGCTCTACATGGAGGACCTCGACTGGTGCCGGCGCTTCTGGGAGCGGGGCTGGAAGGTCTTCTACGAGCCCGGCGCGGTCGCCCTCCACGTCAAGGGCGGCTCCAGCGGCGGCCGTCGCGCCTTCCGCCAGGAGGTCGCCTTCCACCGCGGCATGGGCCGTTTCTACCGGCGCTTCGAGGCACCCGCGCACAACCCGCTGCTGAACGCCCTCGTCTACGCCGGGATCGGAGCCAAACTCCTTGCGAGCGTCGCCGTCACCGCCGCGCGCGGCCGAAGTGCATGAGCGCGGGGAGCGACGATTGGCGCCTTGAGCACGCTATAGGGGCACAAACCCGCCAATCGTTGGGTCGGACATCGCGCGTCAGGCGGGGTGGGCGACGATGATGTCCTGGTAGCTGGCGGCGTTCGGCTCGTTTGCCCAGCCTCCGAGGTGGACCGGCTCACGGATCGCGAGCCCCGCCTCCTCGAGCATCGCCCGGACCTCGTCGAGCGCGAAGGCGATCGCCTCCTCGGGCTGGCTCGGGTCGGTGGTCGCGCCGCCCGCGACCGGGTGGGTGAAGGAGAGGGCGGCCCGGCCGGCGGCGATCTCCGCCTCGGCCCGCGGCGTCAGCAGGAAGAACGTGAGCAGGCAGCTGCCCCCCGGCTTCAGCACCCGGGCCGTCTCGGCGAGGTAGTGGCCGACCTCGTCGCGGACCAGGTGGGTGAAGAGCGAAGTCGCGAAGGCGAAGTCGAAGGAAGAGTCGGGATAGGGGAACCGGAACTCGGCCGCCGAGAGGTTTCCGAACGGGTTGTACTTGGCGTTGTGGATCGGGGCCCACTCGAACTCGAACTCGTGGTGGTGCGAGGTGATGTTGCGCCGGCACCAGCGGATCATCGCCCGGCCGACGTCGAAGCCGGCATATGAGCCGCCGTCGAGGTAGCCGCTCAGCGGAATCGCCATCCTGCCGATCCCGCAGCCGATGTCGAGCACCCGGTCGGTCGGCTCGAGCCCGCCGAGCTCGGTGAAGTGGCCGA
>DASXBC010000200.1:0-2712 GCA_036406355.1 Solirubrobacterales bacterium
GTCGGCAAGGCGGTCGACGCCGCGCGTGCTCGCCATGCGGCCCGCAAAGCCCGCGACCTGACCCGTCGCAAGTCGGCCCTGGAGAACTCGACCCTTCCCGGCAAGCTCGCCGACTGCACGGTCAGAGACCCGGCGCTGGCCGAGCTCTTCATCGTCGAGGGCGACTCGGCCGGCGGTTCGGCGAAGCAGGGCCGCGACCGCAACACCCAGGCGGTGCTGCCACTGCGCGGCAAGATCATCAACGTCGAGAAGGCGCGAATCGACAAGGTCCTTTCGAATCAGGAGATACAGGCGCTGATCACAGCGGTCGGGACCGGAGTCCGGGAGGAGTTCGACATCGGCGAGGCGCGCTACCACAAAGTCGTGCTGATGACGGACGCCGACGTCGACGGCGCCCACATCCGGACCCTCGTGCTGACCTTCCTCTACCGCGAGATGCCGCAGCTGATCGACGCCGGCTACGTGTACATCGCGAAGCCCCCTCTCTACAAGGTGAAAAACGGCAAGAACGAGGTCTACATCGAGCGCGAGTCCGAACTGGAAGAGTTGCTGCTCCGCGACAAGCTCGAGCAGCTGGAGCTGCGCGACGGCGAGGCGAAGAAGCACAAGCTGACCACGGCGAGGTGGCAGCGATTCAACCGCCGGCTGAAGGAGCACGAGGGCTGGTCGGACTCGCTACAGGCCGCGTTCGGGCACGAGCTGGTGGGGTTCCTGACCGAGTCGCAGGTCCTCGACGCGGGGGCCGCCAGCCTCGCCGGCGCGAAGAAACTGCTCGGGGCCACCGGAGGCGAGGGCGACGTCTTCGACACCGAGATCGTCGCCGAGTCCGGCGACGGGATCACGGTCCGCGCCGTCCACCGCCGTGACGGGCTCGCCCGCAGCTTCGAGCTCGACGAGGAGCTGTTCAGGTCGAACGACTACAGGCGTCTCGTCGAGTCGCACGCGGAGCTCCTCAAACAGGTCGGGCCGCCGCCGTTCCACGTCTCGCTCGACGACAAAAGCCGGGAGGCCGACTCCTTCTCCGGGCTGCGGACGGCGATCCTCGAGCTCGCCCGGCGCGGGGTGACGATGCAGCGGTTCAAGGGCCTCGGCGAGATGAACGCCGAGCAGCTGCGCGAGACGACGATGGACCCCGCCAGTCGGATGCTCGAGCGGGTCCGAGTCGACGACGCGGCGCTCGCCGAGCGCGTCTTCACCGACCTCATGGGCGACAAGGTGGAGCCGCGCAAGGACTTCATCGAAAAGCACGCCAAGGAAGTCAAGTTCCTCGATGTCTGACCAGGCCGCTGCAAACCGGCGCATCTCGGGGTCTCCGGTCGCGCTCCTCGGGTCACGCACCCACAAGTGCGCTCCCCTCCTCACGCTCACTGCATTTCCCGACCTGCTTGGTTTTCACGGCCCGAGGACCGCTGCAAACCGGCGCATCGAGGAAGCGATCTAGATGGAGGGCGGAGGCCTCGAGGCCCTGACCGGCCGGATCGAGGAGCGCGATCTCACCCACGAGATGCGCTCCTCCTACCTCGACTACGCGATGAGCGTGATCGTCGGGCGCGCCCTGCCCGATGTCCGCGATGGCCTCAAGCCGGTCCACCGGCGCGTCCTCTACGGGATGCACGACCTCGGCCTGCAGCCGAACCGCCCCTACCGCAAGTCGGCGACGATCGTCGGCGAGGTAATGGGGAAATACCACCCCCACGGCGACTCGGCGATCTACGACACGCTGGCGCGGATGGCGCAGGACTTCTCGCTGCGCTACCCGCTCGTCGACGGCCAGGGGAACTTCGGGTCGATCGACGACGACCCGCCGGCGGCGATGCGCTACACCGAGGCGCGCCTCGCCTCGCTCTCCACCGAGCTGCTGCGTGACATCGACGCCGACACCGTCGACTTCGGCCCCAACTACGACGAGACCCAGCGCGAGCCGTTGGTGCTGCCGGCGCGGTTCCCGAACCTCCTCGTCAACGGCGCCTCGGGGATCGCCGTCGGGATGGCGACCAACATCCCGCCGCACAACCTGCGCGAGTCGATCGCCGCCGTCAAGGCCTACATCGCCAATCCCGAGATCGACCTGGCGGGGCTGATGGAGCACGTCAAGGGGCCCGACTTCCCAGGCGGCGGCATGATGAGCGCCGAAGGGATCCGCGACGCCTACGCCTCTGGCCGAGCCTCGGTCCGAGTCAGGGCACGGGCACACGTCGAGCCGCTCAAGGGCGGCCGTGAGGCGATCGTCGTCACCGAGCTCCCGTTCATGGTCAAGAAGGGCGGCGACGGCGGCCTGATCACGAAGATCGCCGATCTCGTCCGCGAGAAAAAGATCACCGGGATCTCCGATCTCCGAGACGAGACCGACCGCTCGGGGATGCGGTTGGTGATCGAGACCAAGCGCGGCGGCGACCCGCCCGAGGTGGTTCTCAACCAGCTCTACAAACGGACGCAGATGCAGACCACGTTCGGCGTCAACATGGTCGCCCTCGTCGACGGCGTCCCGCGCACGCTCAGCCTCAAGGAGCTGGTCGAGCACTACGTCTCCCATCAGCGCGAGGTCCTGACCCGGCGGACCCAGTACGAGCTGCGCCGCGCCGAGGCCCGGGCACACATCCTCGAGGGCCTGCTGATCGCCCTCGACAACCTCGACGCCGTGATCGAGCTGATCCGCGGCTCCAGCGACACCGACAAGGCGCGCCAGGGCCTGATCGAGAGGTTCGAGCTCTC
>DASXBC010000201.1:0-5832 GCA_036406355.1 Solirubrobacterales bacterium
GCGCCGGGTGAGGACGTCGGTCGGGGCGCCGCCGACGCCGCGGGCTAGGTCGGAGAGGCGCTGCGGGCCGAGCAGCAGCTCGCGCACGATCAGCAGCGACCAGCGCTCGCCGATCCGGTCGAGTGCGCCCGCGAGGGTGCACGCCTGTCCGTAGTGCCGTCTGGCCATACCCGTTGGCAGTCTAACAAGGTGTGATTTGCTTCACAAAGCGTTCACTTTGACTTCTGGTACGCTCGCCGCGCGTGACGCGGGTCGCCGACCTCACCTGGAAGCATCCGAAGGCCGTCCTCGGCGTCGTCGCGGTCTTCGTCCTGCTCGCCGCCGCCCTCGGCCACGACGTCGAGCACCACCTCAAGGCGGCGGGCTTCACCGACAGCAGCTCCGAGAGCGAGCGGGCGACGCGGATCCTCACCGACTCGCTCGGCTACAACCCCAACCCGGCGATCGTGCTCGTCGTCCGCAACCCCGGAGGCGGCAGGCTCGACACCAAGGACCCGATGGTCCGGCGCGAAGTCACGCGGTTGAGCCGCGGGATGGAACACGCGCCCTACGTCGGCCACGTCGTCAACCCGCTCGCCGATCCCCGTGCCCGCCAGCTGATCGCCCGCGACGGCGAATCGCTCGCGATCACCGGCTACCTCTCGACCACCGAAATCGAGGACGCCGGCGGCATCGCGTCGGAAGGCGTCGAACCGGTGGTCGAATCGAGCAGGCTCGACGTCGGGCTGGCCGGCTTCGCCCCCGGCTTCAACGAGACCAACGACCAGACCCGCACGGATCTGACCAAGGCCGAGCTGATCGCCTTCCCGATTCTCGCCCTCTTCCTCCTGTTCGTCTTCCGCGGCGTCGTCGCGGCGGCGATCCCGCTGCTGGTCGGCGGGGTCTCGATCGTCGGCACCCTGCTCGTCCTGCGGATCATGTCGACCTTCATCGACACCTCCGTTTTCGCGCTCAACATCACGACCGGGATGAGCCTCGGGCTCGCCGTCGACTACGCGCTGCTGCTCGTCTCGCGATATCGCGAGGAGATAGGCCGCGCCGGTGCGTCGCGGGAGGCGCACCTGCGCACCGTCAAGACGGCCGGGAGGACCGCGGTCTTCTCCGGCCTCACCGTCGCCGCGGCTCTGGCGGCGCTGGTCCTGATGCCGCAGCGGTTCCTCTACTCGATGGCGGTGGCCGGAGCGTCGGCGGCGATCTTCTCGTCGCTGATCGCGATCCTCATCGTCCCCTCGCTGCTGGCCCTCCTCGGCACCCGGATCGACGCCCTCTCGATCCGGCGCGGGCCGGCGGTCTCCGACGAGTCCGACGGCTGGTACCGGCTCGCTCGCGGAGTGATGCGGCGCCCGGTCAGGGTCGCCGTCGCCAGCGCCGCCCTGATGCTGGCCGCGGCGGTGCCGCTGCTGTGGGCGACGCTGACCGGCCCGAGCGGCGAAGCGGTGCCGCCGACCGTTCCCGCCTACGACGCCTACCACTACCTCGAAGCCCACTACCCGCGCGACGTCACCGAAGCGGTGACGGTCACCGTCGACGGCAGGGCCTCGAGGCCGGAACTGGCGGCGTTCCAGCGCCGGATCCTCGACCTCGAAGGGGTCGTCAACTCGTCGCCGTTCGTTCCCGCGGGCGGGGAGGTCGCCTACGCCAACCTCGGTCTCGACGCGCCGGCGCTGAGCGGCCGCTCACAGGACGCGGTCAACGAGATCCGCGACCTGCCGCCGCCCGGCGCCGCCGCGGTCCTCGTCTCCGGCAACACCGCCGGCTTCCTCGACCTCAAGGCGAGCCTGGTTGCCCACGCGCCGCTCGTGGTCGGGATCGTCGCGATGACCACGCTCGTGATCCTCTTCCTGCTGACCGGCTCGGTCCTGCTGCCGGTCAAGACGCTGGTGATGAACACCCTGACGCTGAGCGCGACGCTCGGGATCCTCGTCCTCGCCTTCCAGAAAGGGTGGCTCGACGGGCTGATGGGCTACACCGGCCCGGCGGCGATCGAGACGGTCAGCCTCGTCTTCCTCTTCACGGTCCTGTTCGGCCTCGCCACCGACTACGCGGTGCTGGTGATGGCCCGGATCAAGGAACGGCACGACCTCGGCGACAGCAACGAGGACGCGGTCGCGACCGGCATCGCCCGCACCGGGCGGGTGATCACCGCCGCCGCGGTGGCGATCGCGATCGTCTTCTTCGCCTTCAGCGTCAGCTCCGTCTTCTTCGTCAAGCAGATCGCGATCGGGATGGCGGTCGGGGTGCTGATCGACGCGACGATCGTCCGCGCCCTCCTCGTCCCGTCGCTGATGCGCCTGTTCGGCGAGTGGAACTGGTGGGCGCCGGCCCCGCTGCGCCGGGTCCAGCGCCGCTTCGGCTTCTCCGAGGCATAGCCCCCCGGGCCGAGACTGTATTTGTGCACTTATGCGGAGCCCAAATGCAGTTTCGGCGGCGGTGGCCGGCGGCGCTGAGTGAGTTGGATCACATTACCGTTATATAAATTTATAGTCGGGTAACCTGAGGGCGATGGCGGCGACGTCGACAGCCCGCACCCGGCTCTCGCGGGCCGACCGGATGGAGCAGACCCTCGAGGTCGCCCACGACCTGTTCGCGGCGCGCGGCTTTGCGGCGGTGACGATGGACGACATCGCCGCCGCGGTCGGGGTCACCAAGCCGCTTCTCTACAACTACTTCGGCAACAAGGAGCGGCTCTACGTCGCCTGCATGGAACGCGCGGGCGACGCCCTGTTGGCGACGATCGAAGAGACGGTTCGCCCCAGCTCCAACCCGGGCGAGCTGCTCAACGACGGCCTGCGGGCCTTCTACGCCTTCCTCGACGCCGACCGCGGCGCCTGGGCGGTCCTGTTCGACGAGACGCTGCCGCAGAGCGGCGTCGTCGCCGACCGCGTCGCCGACTACCGCGGCCGCGTCCTCGAGCTCGTCGCCGACTCGCTCCTCGCCCAGCTGCCGCCGCGCCGGCGCGCCGCCGCAAGCACCGAGGTCGAGGCGCTGTCCACCGCGCTGATGGGCGCCGCCGAGGCGCTCGCCCGCTGGTGGCTGCGGACCGAGGCCTTCTCCGCCCAGGAGGCCGCCGAGCTCCTGATCTCGACGATCGAGCCCGGTCTTCGCGGACGAGCTTCCAAATCGAAATCGAAAGGTGATCGCAGTTGATCGACAAGCCACGCAGGGTCGCCGTCCTCGGCGGCAACCGGATTCCGTTCGCGCGCTCCGACTCCGCCTACGCGCACGCGTCCAACCAGGACATGCTCACCGCCGCCCTCGACGGCCTGATCGACCGCTTCGGCCTCGAGGGCGAGACGCTCGGCGAGGTCGCCGGCGGCGCCGTGCTCAAGCACTCCCACGACCGCGACCTGACCCGCGAGAGCGTGCTCAGCACCCGGCTCGCCGCCGAGACCCCCGCCTATGACGTGCAGCAGGCGTGCGGGACCGGGCTCGAGACGACGATCCTCGTCGCCAACAAGATCGCCCTCGGCCAGATCGACGCCGGGATCGCCTGCGGCGCCGACACCACCTCCGATGCCCCGATCGGCATCAACGAGCAGCTGCGCGAGACGCTGCTCGAGGCGAACCGCCGGCGCTCGACCGCGGGCAAGCTGAAGGCCCTGACCCGGGTCCGCCCCGGCCACGTGGTCCCGGCGATCCCCCGCAACGAGGAGCCGCGGACCGGCCTCTCGATGGGCGAGCACTGCGCGATCATGGCGAAGGACTGGGAGATCGGCCGCGCCGAGCAGGACGAGCTGGCCGTGACCAGCCACCGCGCGCTCGCCGGCGCCTACGAGCGCGGCTTCCTCGACGACCTGACCACCCCCTACCTCGGGCTCGAGCGCGACCAGAACCTGCGCCCCGACTCCGACCCCGAGAAGCTGGCGAAGCTGAAGCCGGTCTTCGGCGGCGCCGAGGGAACGATGACCGCCGCCAACTCGACCCCGCTCAGCGACGGCGCCTCCGCCGTCCTGCTCGCCTCCGAGGATTGGGCGGCCGCCCACGACCTGCCGGTCCTCGCCTACATCAGCGAGGCGCAGACGGCGGCGGTCGACCACTTCCACAAGCGCGAGGGCCTGCTGATGGCGCCGGCCTACGCGATGCCGCGGATGCTCGACCGCGCCGGCCTCGGGCTCGGCGACTTCGACTACTACGAGATCCACGAGGCGTTCGCCGCCCAGGTCCTCTGCACCTTGAAGGCCTGGGAGGACCCCGAGTTCTGCCGCGAGCGGCTCGGGCGCGACGAGCCGCTCGGGGCGATCGACCGTGCCAAGCTGAACGTCAACGGCGGCTCGCTGGCGGCCGGCCACCCGTTCGCCGCGACCGGCGGCCGGATCGTCGCCGGCCTCGCCAAACAACTGAGCCAGAACGGCGGCGGCCGCGGCGTGATCAGCATCTGCGCCGCCGGCGGCCAGGGCGTCGTCGCGATGATGGAAGGGGCCGGCAAATGAGTGACCGCTACGCGCAGCTCGTCAACGCCCCGGTGGCCTCGACGCTGGCGAAGCAGCTCGGCCTGCCGCAGCCGGTCGAGCTCGAGCGATACCGCCCGGGCGCGCCGGTGATCTCCGGCAGGGTCCTCTCGGGATCGGCGCCCGAGGGCCGGCTGATCAAGCATGCCCGCGCCGTCCTCGACCAGATCGGGGTCGAACGCGGCAGCGCCGAGGGCGCGGTCAAGGCGCTCGTCTTCGACGCCTCGGGGATCTCCGACTCGATTGGGCTGGTCGAGCTCCAGCGCTTCTTCTACCCGGCGGTGGGCCGGCTCGAGCGCTGCGGTCGGGTCGTCGTCCTCGGCACCGAGCCGAGCGCGGCCGGATCGGCGAGGGCCCACACCGCGCAGCGCGCGCTCGAGGGCTTCACCCGCTCGCTGGCGAAGGAGATCGGCGGTCGCGGCTCGACCGCGCAGCTGGTGCTCGTCTCCCCCGGCGGAGAGGAGCGGCTGGCCTCGACCCTGCGCTTCCTGCTCTCCCCCCGCTCGGCCTACGTCTCGGGCCAGGTCGTCCGGGTCGGTCCCGGCGTCGCCGAGGAGCCCGAGCTCGACTGGGAGCGCCCGCTCGAGGGGCGCCGGGCGCTCGTCACCGGCGCCTCGCGCGGGATCGGCGCCGCGATCGCCGAGGTCCTGGCGCGCGATGGCGCCGAGATCATTGGACTGGACGTCCCCGCAGCCGCCGAAGACCTAAGACAGCTCACCGAGGAGCTCGGCGGGGCCAATCCAATCGACCTCGACATCACCGAGGACGACGCCCCGGCGCGCATCGCCGACGGGGTCGGCGAGGGACTCGACATCCTCGTCCACAACGCCGGCGTCACCCTCGACCGGACGATCGCGAAGATGCCGGAGGAGCGCTGGACGAAGTTGATGGAGATCAACCTCTCCAGCGAGGAGCGGATCAACGACGCGCTGCTCGACCGCGGCCTGCTGCGCCCCAACGGCCGCATCGTCTGCGTCTCCTCGATGTCGGGGATCGCCGGCAACTCGGGCCAGACCAATTACGCGACGTCGAAGGCGGGGGTGATCGGGATGGTCGAATCGATGGCCCCCGAGCTCGCCGACCGCGGGGCGACGATCAACGCAGTAGCCCCGGGCTTCATCGAGACGAAGATGACCGCGGCGATGCCGTTCGGCCCGCGCGAAGTGGGCCGGCGGCTCAGCAGCCTCTCCCAGGGCGGCCTGCCGGTCGACGTCGCCGAGACGATCGCCTGGTTCGCCGGCCCCGGGTCGACCGGGGTCAACGGCAACACGATCCGCGTCTGCGGTCAGAACCTGCTGGGGGCATGATGGCGACCCGGACCCTGGAGAGCCCTCCCAGCATCCTGCCGCTCTACGCGCGGGCGGCGGCGCCGATGATCCCCGGC
>DASXBC010000202.1:0-7534 GCA_036406355.1 Solirubrobacterales bacterium
CGCGTTCACGGTCAGCGAAGAAGAAGGAGAAGTCCGCTGCGTGAAAACCAACGGCGCAGGCGAATACATGATCCAGGGGCTTCCCCACGGCACCTACAAGGTCGAATTCTGGCCCGGCGAAGACAACCTCGTGCCGCAGTACTGGGACCACGTACTGAGATGGGAAGAAGCGACGCCGGTCGAAGTCGACGTCGAAGCGACCGCCGAAGAAATCGACGCGGCGCTCGCGGTCGGCGGCGTCATCACCGGCTCGGTGAGGGCGGCGGAAGGCGGGGTGGCGCTCGACGGCGTGATCGCCTGCGCCCGCGAACGGACGACCGGCTTCTACGTCGCCTGCGCCGAATCGGCCGCTGCCGAAGGGGGCCGGTACGGGATCATCGGCCTCCCCTCCGGCTCCTACAGCGTCGGCTTCTCCGAAGAATTCGAACCCGGCTTCCCCGTCGACGGCTTCGACACCCAGTTCTTCAACCAGAAGACGGGGTTCGCGGAAGCGGACCCGGTCCCGACGGTGCAGGGCCAGGTTCACGCCGGCGTCGACGCCGCGCTGACCCGGACCGGGGCCGTCCACCCGTTGCCGCTGCCGGCGCCCCCGGCACTTTCCGGGACGCTGCCGGCTCTGGCCGCGCCCAAGGCGCTGCACTGTCGCAAGGGGATGAAGAAGCGGAAGATCCGGGGCAAGCTCCGCTGCGTCAGGCGGAAGCACCACAGGCATCACCCGCGGCGCTCGCCGCGGGGCTGATCGCTACTCGCTGTAGACGAGCGTGCTCCAGTGCGGCAGGATCGGCAGGTCGTGCAGGTCGATGATGCTTGCCCGCGCGGCCTCGATCTCCTCCGAGTACCAGTAGCGTTCGAAGTCGGTGCGGCTGTCCCAGATCGACTCCTGCCGGAACGAGAGCGGGTCGTCGATCGAGCGGGTCAGCGACCAGCTGCGGGCGCCGTAGGCGGGCATCTTCGCCGCCGCCGGTTCCCAGAGGTCGAGCCAACGGTCGGCCCGGAACGGGGCGATGTGCCAGTCGAGCGTGCATACCTCGGCCATCAGGAACTCCTCTCCTTGCTTGCGCTCGCCGCGCTCATGCTCCCACCTCCGCCCGGATCGCACCCGGGCCGTCCTCGTTCCTGCCCTCCTCGTCGGACTCCGCGCCGACGAGGATCGAGATCTTGCCGAGGTGCTTGTTTTCGTGCAGCAGCTGGTGGGCCTCGCCGACGCCCTCGAATCCCATCGTTTTCCAGATCACCGGCCGGACCTTGCCCTCGGCCATCAGCTGGTTGGCGCGCATGCACTCGTAGGCGTTGGCGAAGTGCGAGCCGATGATCCGCTTCTGGCGCATCCAGAGGTAGCGGACGTCGAAGTCGAGCTGAAAGCCCGAGGTGGCGCCGCAGATGACCACCTTGCCGAACGGCTTGACGACGAAGACCGAGGTCGGGAACGTGGCCCGCCCGACGTGCTCGAAGACGATGTCGGGGGCATCGCCGAGGATCTCCTTGACCCGTTTGGCGAACGCCCGGGACGCTTTGAAGCGCTCCTTGTCCGCCGCCGGGTCGGCGAGGTTCTCGTCGGTCCGCATCATCGCGCCGAACTCGTTGCGGTCGATGTAGTCGACGGCGCCGAGCTGCTTGACGAGCTCGCCCTTCTCGGCCGAAGAGACTACGCCGACGGCGTTGGCCCCGGCGGCCTTGCAGAGCTGGGTCGCGAAGACGCCGAGCCCGCCGGCGGCGCCCCAGATGAGGACGTTGTGGCCCGGCTGGAGCTTGCACTGGTCGATCAGCATCCGGTAGGCGGTGAAGTAGGTGAGGCCGTACGCCGAGGAGTCGACCCAGGAGAGGTTCTGGGGCCGGGGGAGGAGCTGCTGCGCCTGGACCTTGGTGAACTGGGCGAACGAGCCCCAGGTCGTCTCGTAGCCCCAGATCCGCTGGCTCGGCGCCGCCAGCGGGTCGAGCCCGTGTACCTCGACGTCCTCGTAGGAGGCCTGGTTGCAGTGGATGACGACCTCGTCGCCCGGCTTCCAGCGGGTGACGCCCTCACCGACCTTCCAGACGATCCCGGAGGCGTCGGAGCCGCCGATGTGGTGGCCGTACTCCGGATGGTCGCCATAGCCGAACACCGAGACCGGTTTGCCGAGCGCCGCCCAGACGTTGTTGAAGTTGACGCCGGCAGCCATCACCCGGACGATGACCTCGAATGCGCCGGGCTCGGGCACCTCGATCTGCTCGATCTGGAAGGCGTCGTTCGGTTCCCCCTCGCGCTCCTGGCGGATCACCCACGCCGCCATCGTCTCCGGCAGCGTCCCGGGCTCCACGTCCAACTTCGCGACTGCGCTGGTGTCGACTGCCAAACCGGCTCCTCCGAGGGGTTGATTTGAATTGACTTCGCCTCGTTCCACTCGCAGAGAATCAGATTGCGATGCTCGCTGCGCTCGGCTCAGAGGCGGACCGGCGGCAATCCTAGATCAAGCCTTCGCGTCAGGTTCTCGTCCGGGGTCGCGACTACCTTGACTGATTCGACGATGAAGGGATACCGATGACAATCCCGCTGCTAATCGCGGTGCTTGCGGTCGCAGGGCTGGCAACTTTCTTTGCCATGCGCGCAACCCGCCTCGGGGGCGAACTCGGTCGGGCGGAGGCCGAGCGGGACTCTGCGATCGCTGAGGGCGAGGTGCTCGCCGCGAGGGCGGCGCTGCTCGGGGAGTCGGAGCAGAAACTGGCGGCGGTCAGCGCCCGGCTAGAGGCGATCGAGGCCGAGCGCGACAGGCTCATCGTCGAGGACGAGGCCAAGATCTCTCAGACCCACAGGCACGTCGGAGATCTTCGCCGCGACCTTGACGAGATCAAGCAGCAGAAGCTCCCGCAGCTGCTCGACCACAGCTCGAAAGCGGCGAGTGGCGCCGAGCGGGTCGAGAGCCGGATGACCGGCTGGATGAGGACGATTGCCAATCCGCAGGCCCGTGGCGCATTCGGGGAGCTGGCGGTCGAGAATCAGCTCCGCAACCTCGGGCTCGAGCTCGGTCGCGACTACTTCCGGCAGGTGCCCGGCGAGGACGGCCGCAAGCGGGCCGACTACATCGTTCGCACGCGTGAGGGCAGCGTGATCATCGATGCCAAGTTCGTCCTCGATGAGGACGCCGAGGGGATGGAGGGCGCAATCCGCGAGGGCGACGCCGATCGGCTCGTCGAGTTCGGTCGCAAGCTCAAGGCGCGCGCGGAGGACCTGTCGAAGCGCGACTACACGAAGGTCGCCGGACGAGGGCCATCGGTGGTCCTCCTCTACGTGCCGGTGGAAGGGGCGTACGAGGCTCTCAAGGCGCTGCCTGATTTCTCAATCGAGAAGTTCGCGCAAAAGCACCGTGTCTACGTGGTCACTCCGTCGCAGCTGGGGCTCGCACTCGGCCTGATCGCGGAGGTGACCCACAAAGCACGGTACGAGGAGCAGGTGGGAGACGTTGCCGACGCGCTGATCGATGTGGCCGAGCAGATTGCGGAGCTCTTCGACGGCCTCGACCAGCACGGGAAGCATCTGCAGACTGCGTTCAAGAGCTACGACGGCCTGCTCTCGATGACGAGCAGCCGGAGCAAGCTGTGGCGGCGGGCGTCGACAGTGTGGGACTTCGCCAGGCGGCGGCCGAAACTCGAGGGCGAGGTCCGGAGCCTCAAGCCTCCACGCGAGGACGCCGGCGAGATCGGCGAGCGCTGGCGCGAGGCCGCCGACGGCTGAGCGAGTCCCCCGTTATGCGTCGATATGACGCACAACGGAGGTCTCGGCCGGACACCCGCCCTCGAATCCCGCTCACCCGGCGGTCGCTCCGCTCCGCGACGGCCCGTGACCGGCCTGAACTAGGGCAGGAGGACGTCGTTTTCCGAGGAGGCGCGGTAGCTGCCGACGGTGAGGCGCGCGGGCTTGGTGCCGGGGAAGCCGGCGGCGCTGATCGTGTAGGTGCCGGGACGGAGCGAGGTCTGCATCGATCCGTTGCTGTTGGCGAACAGGTTTTCCAGATTCGCTTCGGTGCCGGGCCCGCGGAGGACCAGTTCCGAATCGCGGTCGGTGAGGTTGGCGGCGACCATCACGACGTCGAGCGGCCTGCTTTCGCGCAACCTCGGCTGCTTCGCACCGCGGTTCTGCGGCAGCTGGCTGTTCGGTTCGGGCCCGACGCCGATCGCGGTGGGCTGGACGGAGACGCCGGAATCGGTGAGGACGACGCTGACCCGCGCCGACGGCGTCGGCCGCTGTTCGTTGGGGTGTTCTTCAACGCCGCATCCGGCCGCGCCCAGCGCAAGGATCGCGAGCAGGGCGCATCCGAGCGTCCCTCTGCCTCTCCAACCACCCATCGGGCCGGAATCTAGCCGAACGGCAAGTCGACGACGCGCGCCGTAACGCCAGCTTCACCTACCGCGAGCTCTGCCCCGGGCTCGGCCTCGCGCCGGACGACGGCCAGGGCGATGGGCCCGCGCGCGGGCGAGACGCAGGAGCTGCCGATGCTCCCAACCGCCCGCTCGCCGAGCCGGAGCTCGGCGCCGGGCTCGGCCGGGCCGCTGAGCTCGAGGCCGCGGAGGTGGCGGTTGGGCCGGCCCTTGTAGTGGAGGCGGGCGACCGGCTCCTGGCCGATGTAGCAGCCCTTGGTGAAGCTGACGGCGGCGTCGACGATTCCCGCCTCGGCAGGCATTGTCTCGGTGCTCATCTCGGCGCCGAACCGCGGGGTCCCGGACTCGATCCGGACGATCTCCGCGGCCTGCTCGCCGACCTCGACCGCGCCGGCCGCAAGCGCCAGCTCACGCAGAGGTCCCGAGTCCTCGGCGCGGGCGATCAGGTCGACGCCGAGCGCGGTCGCGACCCCCAGGACCTCGACCCCCTCCCAGCGGCGGTGGCGCTGGGAGTGCTCGGGCCCGATGCCCTCGAGCCCGGCCAGCTCGGCGGCGCGGGGGCCGATCAGCGACAGGATCGCCCACGCCTCGGTCACGTCCTCGATCTCGACCTCGCGCCCGATGCTGTAGGTCCGAAGGTGGGATAGGACGGTGGGGGAGGGGCCCGGCTCGAGGTCGAGCCAGATGCCGTTCGAGAGGCGGAGGACGCGGAGGTCGGACTGGAGGTGGCCCTTGCGGTCGAGAAGCGCCGCGTAGCAGCCCTCGTCCTCGGCGAGCGCCTCGACGTCGTTGGTCAGCTGGCCCTGCAGGTACTCGGTCGCGTCGGGGCCGGAGACGAGGATCTTGCCGCGGTCTCCGCGGTCGAGCAGCCCGCATTCCTCACGCAGCTGGCGGTACTGGGCATCGAGCTCGACTGTCGGCGCCTCGGCCATCGCAACGATTCTAGGAGCGCGGCGGCGCGGGCCCGTTTAGACTCGTCTAAACTCAGTTTTTGATGAATCAAAATCCGACAGGAGGGGCGCGTTCTCGACGCCCCAACACCGAGGCGATCGAGGACTACGCGAAGGCGATCTACACCCTCGCCGGGCAGCGGGAGGGCCCGGTCCTCACCGGCGAGCTAGCGGAGCGGCTTGGAGTGACGCCGGCGACTGCGACGGCGATGCTGAAGCGGCTCGACGAGTTGGGCCTGGTCGAGCACACCCTCTACAAGGGCGTCGTGCTCGCGCCCGCCGGGGAACGCGTGGCGCTCGAGGTGATCCGCCATCACCGGCTGATCGAGGCCTACCTGTCCGAGGCGCTCGGGATGCCCGAGGACCGGGTCCATGAGGAGGCCGAGGTGCTCGAGCACTACATCTCCGAGGACCTCGAGCTGCTGATCGCGGCCAAGCTCGGCGAGCCGAGCCACGATCCCCACGGCAACCCGATCCCGGGGCCCGACCTGCGGCCGCCGGGCGAAACGCCGCAGCGATGAAGCCTCCGCCCCCGGCTGCCGATCCGACCGTCGAGAACGTCCTTCCGGGCGAGGCCGCGGTCGCCGAGGCCGCGCGCCGCTCGCTGGCCGGCGAGGTCCGGGGAGTGGGCCGGATCTGGCCCTTCCTCGGCCCGGCCTTCATCGCCGCCGTCGCCTACATCGACCCCGGCAACTTCGCCACCAACATCGCCGGCGGCGCCAAGTTCGGCTATCTCCTGCTGTGGGTCGTCCTCGCCGCGAACCTGATCGCGATGCTGGTCCAGACCCAGTCGGCAAAGCTCGGTATCGCCACCGGCCGCAACCTCGCCGAGCTCTGCCGCGACCGGTTCTCGCGGCGCGCCTCGATCGGGCTCTGGATCCAGGCTGAGATCGTCGCGATGGCGTGCGACATAGCCGAGATCGTCGGCGCCGCCCTCGGCCTCAACCTGATCTTCGGGATCCCGCTGTTCCCGGCCGGCCTGATCGCCGGCGCCGGCGCCTTCGCGATTCTCGCCCTGCAGCGGATGGGGCTGCGAAGGCTCGAGGCCGGGATCACGGCCCTGGTCGGAGTCGTCGTCGCCTCGTTTCTGGTCGAGCTCTTCAACGCCAACCCCGACGGCGGCGAAGTCGCGCGCCATCTCGTCATTCCCGGCTTCTCCGGCACCGAAAGCCTCGTGCTGGCGACCGGGATCGTCGGCGCGACGGTGATGCCGCACGTCATCTACCTCCACTCGGCGCTGACCCAGAGGCGGATCGTCGGCCGCGACGACGAGGAGAAGCGGCGGATCCTGCGCTTCGAGCGGATCGACGTGGTGATCGCGCTGTCGATCGCCGGCGTCGTCAACCTCTCGATGATGGTCGTCGCCGCTGCCCTCTTCCACGAGGGCGGGCTGACCGGGATCGACTCCATCGAAGGGGCATACAGCGGGCTCCAGACCCTGGTGTCGGGTGGCGCCGCGACGGTGTTCGGGGTCGCCCTGATCGCCTCCGGGTTCGCCTCCTCCTCGGTCGGGACGATGGCGGGCCAGGTCGTGATGCAGGGGTTCATCCGCCGCCGGATCCCGATCTTCCTCCGCCGCGCGATCACGCTGGCGCCGGCGCTGCTGGTTCTCGCGCTCGGGTTCAACCCGACCGATGCCCTGGTCCTGAGCCAGGTGGTGCTCTCGTTCGGGATCCCGTTCGCGCTGGTGCCGCTGCTCCTGTTCGCCCGCGATCGCGAGCTGATGGGCTCGCTCGCGAGCCCGCCGTGGCTGAGCGCGGTCTGCGGTCTGCTCGCAACGGCGATCATCGGTTTCAACGTCTTCCTGATCGTCGATCTGGCGATCTGATCATCTAGGCTTCGATTTCGTGGGTCTGGCCGACGACTTCCAGCAGGTGCTCGACGGGATGCCGTCCGACTGGACCGATCTCGAGCTCGACCTCCGGATCGAGGACGAAAGCAAGTACGTCGACACCGCCGTCGCCCTCAGCCAGGTCAATGCCCAGGTGTACTCGCGGCCGAATCTCGGCTGGCGGTTGCTGGTCGCGAAGGGCTTCGGCCACGCGGCCGCGGCGGAGACGGTGCTCGGGGTGCTGAGCAGGCTCGACGCGGCCGGGGTTGCCGGCGAGCTCGCGGTCCGCGAGCTGCGCGAGGGCCGCTCCGAGATCTTCCCGGGTTGGGGGCGGCCGGAGAGCGTCCGCGAGGAGTTCCGCCAGCGCCGCGCGATCTAGCGGCGATGGCGAGGGTCGTCG
>DASXBC010000203.1:0-3324 GCA_036406355.1 Solirubrobacterales bacterium
CTACACGGTCGAGATCCAGCGGGTCGAGAACCCGCGGGTCGAGCTCGAGGATCACTACTACAACGCGACCCACACCAAGCTGCTCGATCTCGGCCTCGAACCGACCCTCCTCGGAGAGGAGCTGGTCGAGTCGATGTTGCACGCGATCGAGCGCCACCGCGATCGCGTGATCGAGAGCTCGATCGATCCTCACACCCGCTGGAACCCGCTGAAATCCCCTGCTGGCCGCGCATAGCCCCGCTGGTAGCATCGCTTCTCTGATGCGAGCAGCCGACGCGCTGATGGAAAGCCTCAAGGCCGAGGGCGTCACCGACATCTTCGGCATCCCCGGTGGGGCCAACCTGCCGACCTACGACGCGCTCGTCGACGCCGGCTTCCATCACGTTCAGGTTCGCCACGAGCAGGGCGGCGGCCACGCCGCCGAGGGCTACGCCAAGGCCTCCGGCAGGGTCGGGGTGGCGTTCGCCACCTCCGGCCCCGGCGCCACCAATCTGGTGACCGCGATCGCCGACGCGATGATGGACTCGGTCCCGACCGTGTTCGTCACCGGCCAGGTCCGGACCGAGCTGATCGGGACCGACGGCTTCCAGGAGGCCGACATCCTCGGCGCCACCCTTCCCTTCGTCAAGCATTCCTTCCAGGTCACCGACCCGCGGCAGATCCCCGAGTACGTGCACGAGGCCTTCCACGTCGCCTCGACCGGGCGCCCGGGGCCGGTCCTGCTCGACATCCCCCAGGACCTCTCGCGGGCCGAGATCGAGTACTCGCCGCGGACCGAGCCGGTCGAGCTGCCCGGTTACCGGCCGATGAGCAGCGGCAACATCAAGCAGGTGCGGATCGCGGCGAAAGCGATCGCCAACGCGCGCCGGCCGATCCTCTACACCGGCGGCGGCGTCGTCAACGGCAACGCCTCCGAGGAGCTGCGCGAGTTCGCGACCTCGGACCGCTTCCCGGTGACCTCGACGCTGATGGGCCTCGGCGCTTTCCCCGCCTCGCACGAGCAGTGGCTGGGAATGCTCGGCATGCACGGGACCGTGACCGCGAACTGGGCGATGGACAACGCCGACCTGATCGTCGCGATCGGGGCCCGCTTCGACGACCGGATCACCGGGAAACTGGCCGAGTTCGCGCCGAACGCGAAAATCATCCACCTCGACATCGACCCGGCCGAGATCTCGAAGAACGTCGGCGCCCACATCCCGATCGTCGGCGACGTCAAGCTGGTGCTGCCGGAGCTGACCCGCGAGTACCGCGCCCTTCAGACCGACTCCTCCCGCCTCGATCAGTGGTGGAACCAGCTCCACGCCTGGCAGGAGGAGCACCCGCTGCGCTACGAGCCTGGCAAGGACGGCGAGATCAAGCCCCAGTTCATGATCGAGGCGATGCACCGGGTGACGAACGGCGACGCGATCGTCACCTCCGACGTCGGCCAGCACCAGATGTGGGCGGCGCAGTACTACGGGTTCGAGAAGCCGCGCCGCTGGATCAACTCGGGCGGCCTCGGAACGATGGGGTTCGGGCTGCCGGCTGCGATCGGGGCCAAGGTCGCCCAGCCCGACGAGCTGGTCGTCTGCCTCGCCGGGGACGGCAGCCTGATCATGACCTGCCAGGAGCTCGCGACCTGCGTCAACGAAGACATCCCGGTCAAGGTCTTCCTGATGAACAACGGCTACATGGGGATGGTCCGCCAGTGGCAGGAGCTGTTCTGGGACCGTCGCTACAGCGCGGTGCAGATGGGGGCCAGCCCCGACTGGGTCAAGCTCGCCGAGGCATTTGGGGCGACCGGGATGCGGTGCGAGAGCTCCGACGACCTCGAGCAGGCGATGGCCGACGCGATCGCGGCCGATGGGCCGGTCCTGCTCGACGTCCGCGTCGCCCAGGAGGAGAACTGCTTCCCGATGATCCCGCCCGGCCAGGCCGCCCGCGACATGGTCGAGGCTCCGGAGACGGTGGGCTGATGGAGGCCGGGACACCCCAACTGGTCAAGCTCGAGGACCTTCACGTCCCCGGCCAGCTCAGCGGGCGCAAGCACATCCTCTCGATCCTGGTCGAGAACAAACCGGGTGTACTCGCCCGCATCGCGGGCCTTTTCTCGCGGCGCGGCTTCAACATCGACACCCTCGCGGTCGGCCCGACCGACGACCCGAGCGTCTCGCGGATAACGCTGACGCTCGACGGCGCCGTCCACCCGATCGACCAGGTGACGAAGCAGCTGCACAAGCTGGTGAACGTCCTGAAAATCCGCGACATGGAGCCGGCCGAGACCGTCGCCCGCGAGATGGCGATGTTCAAAGTCTCGGCTGCCGTCGAGAATCGGGCCGAGATCATCCAGTTCGCCGAGATCTTCCGGGCCAAGATCGTCGACGTCTCGAAACGGACGCTGACGATCGAGGTCACCGGCTCGGCCGACAAGATCGAGGCCTTCGAGCGGATGATCCGACCGCATGGGCTGATCGAGATGGTCCGAACCGGCGAGATCGCGATCGCCAGGGGCGCCGACTGAGATGTCGGCTCCAGGCGACGCCTGGGCCTCGTCACTCTCCGATTCGCTGCGCGCGTCCCTGCGCGAGGCCGCTCAGAACGGGCACCGGACGCTGGCCAGCGTCACCGTCGCGGTCGACGAAATCGACCCCTGCGCGGCGGTCTTCGCCTCGCGACTGGCATCCGACCGCTGGTTCTGCTGGGAGCAGCCCGACCGCGAGTTTGCGCTGGCGACGCTCGGGGTCGCGCATGAGTCGAACTCAAGGGGGAAGGCGCGCTTCGGCGACGTCGCCCGCGAGTGCCTGCGGATCGCCGAGGAGGCAATCGTCGAGGAGCCGGGCGACCTTCCCGCCGGCGCCGGTCCGGTATGGACCGGCGGCTTCGCATTCGATCCCGACGGCGCGGGGTCCTCACCCTGGTCCTCGTTCAGCGCGGCGACGATGTCGTTGCCGGAGGTCTCGATCTGCAGAATGGGCGAGGAGACCTTCCTCACCGTCAACCTCGTGGTCGGCCCCGGCGACGACCTCGAGCAGGCGGCCGATCTTGCCGAAAGCAGGGTCTCGGGGCTGAGGACGGACCCTCTTTCGCTGATCGATCCGCACCGTCTCGAGCGCCCCACGATCCGCAGCGCCCGCCCGCCCGGCGACTTCGAGGACGCCGTCGAGGAGGCGACCGGCCGAATCGATGCGGGCGCCCTCGAGAAGGTCGTCCTCGCCCGCGAGGTCCTGATCAGCTCGCCCGCGGCCCACGACCCGGGGGCGGTGTTCGGCGCCCTTCGAGAGCACTTCCCGTCCTGTTTCTGCTTCTGCTGCGGGACGCCCGAGGCCGCCTTCGTCGGGGCCA
>DASXBC010000204.1:0-10278 GCA_036406355.1 Solirubrobacterales bacterium
GAGCCGGGAGGGACCGCATGAGCGCGACCGACTACCCCACTCCCGAGCTGCGCGACGTCCGGGGCCCGTCGGCACTCGGCGGCGGCTGGCGCCGCTTCGGCGACCTGCTCTGGCTGATGTCGGTGACCGAATTCCGTCGCACCTATTTCGGCACCGTCCTCGGCTACCTCTGGTCGCTGATTAAACCGCTGCTGCTGTTCGCGGTGATGCTCTTCGTCTTCACCAAGATCTTCCGAGCGGGCAGCGGCGTCCCCAACTACCCGGTGATGCTGCTGCTCGGGATCGTCCTCTTCTCGTTCTTCCAGGAAGCGACGACCGCCGCGGTGACCTCGGTCGTCGCCCAGGAGGGCATCGTCCGCAAGACCCAGTTCCCGCGGCTCGTGATCCCGACGACCGTGGTCCTCACCGCGCTCTTCAACCTCTGCCTCAACCTCGTCGTCGTCTTCGTCTTCATCCTCGCCTACGGCGTCGACCCGCTCTGGACCTGGTTGCTGTTCCCGGTCGCGCTGCTGGCGCTGTTCGTGCTGACGACCGCGACCAGCATGCTGCTCTCGGTCCTCTACGTCCGGTTCCGCGACGTCGCGATCATCTGGGCGGTCGCCGCCCAGGTGCTGTTCTACGCGACGCCCATCTTCTACCCGGTCTCGATCATCCCCGAAAAGTACCGGGACTTCCTCTTCATCAATCCGCTGGCAGTGATCTTCGAGCAGGTTCGGGTCTGGACCCTCGATCCGAGCGCTCCGAGCGCGTCGCAGGTGGTCGGCGGCGCGGCCGGCCTGCTGCCTGCGCTGGCAGTCTTCCTCGGGCTCTGCGTCCTCGGCGTCTGGATCTTCAACCGCGAGGCGCCGCGGATCGCGGAGGAGCTCTAGCGGTCGTGGCCGCGCCGGCGAGCCTGCCCTACCCCTCCGGGAAGCTCCTTGGCAGGATCGGGCCGATGGGCGACGAGGACCCGCTCGGCGTCTACGAGGACTCGGGCCGGTCGCACCGGCAGATGCTCGACGATTTCCTCCCGTCCGACTGGGACTGGGAGGGAAAGCGGGTGCTCGACTTCGGCTGCGGCGTCGGCCGCGTCCTGCGCCATTTCCTGCCCACCACCGAGGTCGCCGAGTTCTACGGCTGCGACCTCGACGCGGCGAGCGTCGAGTGGCTGCAGCGGAGCTTCTCGCCCCCGTTTCACATCTTCGAATCGAGCGAAGAGGCGGCGCTCCCCCAGGAGGACGGCTTCTTCGACCTGATCTACGCCTTCAGCGTCTACACCCACTTCACCGACAACTGGGCCGGATGGCTGCTCGAGCACCACCGCGTCCTCGCCGACGGCGGCATCCTCTTCGCGACCTTCCTCGGCGAGGGGATGCTCGAGCCGCTCACCGGCGAGAGATGGGACGAAGACCGGATCGGGATGAACCCGCTGCTGCACGGCTTTCCCTGGGACAGGGGAGGGCCGCTGGCATTCAACTCGCCCTGGTGGCTGCGCGCCCACTGGGGAAGGGGCTTCGAGATCCTCACGCTGATGCCCCGGGTCGAGCCCGATGTCGAGAGCCACGGCGTCATCGTGGCGCGGAAGAAGCCGGTCGAGCTGACGATCGCGGACCTGACGGCGCTCGAGCCCGGAGAGCCGCGCGAGATCACGGCGCTCCAGCACCACGTCGATCAGCTCGTGGAGGAGTCGAGAAAGCTGCGCGCCGAAAACGAGGCCAGGCAGGGCGACATCGAGTTCCTCAACGGGGCGCTCGGTGACGTCGAGGCGTCGCTGTCGTGGCGCGTCACCGCGCCGCTGCGCTACGCGAAGGGCCGATTCGGGCGCGGGGCCAAAGGTTGAGCCCGTCGCCGAAGGCGACGAGACCGAAGCCGAGTAGCCCGAGCACCGCGAGAATCGCCGCGATCGGCGAGTAGGACGTCCCCGGGAGCGGCGTCAGCGAGGGCGCGTAGAGGGCGAGGACAAAGAGGGCGTTGACTGCGACCACCGCGGTCGCGAGCCTGGTCGAGACGGCGGCCGCCCCGACGACGCAGGCGGCGATCGCGACCAGCGGGATCGCGAGGGTGCCGGCGTGGATGATCGTGCTTGAGGAGCCCGGCGTCCCCCACTGCAGCAGCACCCAGAACAGCAGCCCGATCCCGAGGTAGACGAGGGCGGTGATCGCGAAGCTCCAGTCGGGCTCGCTCTCGCGGCGGCGTCGCCGGATCGCCATCGCGATCGGCCCGAGCAGCAGCAGTCCGAGAACCGGGAGGAGCTCGAAGAAGCGGTAGAGGCGGATCGAGACGATCGCCAGCTTGGGATGGCCGTCTTCGATGGCTTCGAGCGTGTCGCCGATGTCTTCGTTGAACCTGGCGATGCCGGTGATGTCCTTGACGTTGTTCCATTTGTTCCGCAGCACGCCGGAGACCCCCGCTTCGCGGTAGCTGTCGGCGATCGTTTCGAGGCTGCCGCGGCTGTCGATTTCGGTGACGCCGGCGAGATGCCACTTGATCAGGCGGTTCCCGGGGGGGTCGTCGTAGCGCTGGTAGGCCGACCACGAGCCCATCATCACGATCCCGACGACGGCCGCCGCGCCGATCCAGCGCCAGCTCGGCACGCCGCGGAGGGCGGCGATGAAGACGAGCGGGATGATCCCGTAGATGCTGGCGCCGTGGGCCAGCATCCCGAGCGCCAGCAGGGCGCCGAGCAGGGCGCCGACCCGCCAGTCGCGCCGCCAATCGGTCCAGCGCGGCGAGATCACGAGCGCAAATGCGGCGATCAGGAACGAGGCGGCGATCAGCTTCGGCCAGACGTAGAACCCGTTGGTGATCGCGATGTCGCTGACCAGCGCCGCGAACATGGCCAGCCCCATCGTGCGCCGGCGGATGCGGGCGGCGACCAGCAGCGCCCAGAAGCCGATGATCCAGAGCTGCTGGACGACGACGCAGAGGATCTCGTAGTGCAGCGTCTCTGTGTCGGCGACCGTGATCGACTCCTGCGAGAGCACGTAGCCGACCTGGAGCGGCGGCCGGTCGCTCATCAGCCAGTCGGGGGGATAGACGGGGGGCGTCCCGTGGTGGCCCATCGCGGCGAACCATTCGGCGAAATAGCGGGGGATGTCGTTGTCGGAGGGCAGGCCGCCCGCGTACCGCATCCCCGACATCCCGATCGCGTTTTCGGTGCCGCCGTGGAGGAAGCCGAGGTAGACGATGAAGACCGACCCGAGGATCCAGAGCAGCAGCGGGACCCGCAGCGCCCGCAGCAGCTCGCGATCGAGGCTGCCGCGGAAGGCGGCGAGGATCGCGACCTGGATCGAGCCGAGCAGCAGGACCCAGTTCCAGGCCTGCCCGATCGTCGGATCGGCGAAGTAGGCCCAGAAGGCGATGAACGCGGCGGCGCCCGAGGCGGCGAGGGCGAGTCCGAGGATCAGGGGCACGTCGCGGGCGCCGAGGCGCACCGCTGCCAGCGCCGCCGCGATGCCCGGCGCGCCGGTCAGCGCGAGGTGGACGGCAAGCATCCAGAGGATTTCCCCATTCCAGCTCAAGGTGCGGAACCGTATCGGGACGCTGGGTAGACTCGGCGGCCATGCCCGAGCCGGAGTTGCAGGCCGCAAACGAAGAGATCGAGCGGCTGCGTCGGCTGCTGATCGCCAAGGACGCCGAACTCGGCGAGGCCAAGGGCCAGCTCGAGGAGCTGACCAGGTACTCGGCCCGGGTCACCGTTCTCCTGCGCAAGGTGAACCTGAGGCTTCCGGGGCTGATCCTCCGCACGATCTCCCAGCGCTTCCGCGGCCGGGGCTGATCGGGCCTTGCCGACCCCCCGCTTCTCGGTCCTGACCCCGGTCTACGAGACGCCGGCGCCCGTCCTGCGGGCGATGCTCGCATCTGTCCGCGGGCAGGGTTTCGAGGATTGGGAGCTCTGCCTCGTCGACGACTCCTCTGAGCTGCCGCACGTGCGCGAGATGATCGACGCGGCGGCCGCGGCCGACCCCCGCATCCGCGTTCAGCACCGCGAGGCCAACGGCGGCATCGTCGCCGCTTCGAACGACGCGCTGGAGATGGCCGAGGGCGAGTTCGTCGTCCTCCTCGATCACGACGACAGGCTCCATCCCGACGCGCTCGAGCTGGTCGACGAGGCGCTGCGGGCCGACCCCGAGGTCGACTACGTCTACACCGACGAAGACAAGATCGACGAGGGCGGGCACCACTCGGGGCCGTTCTTCAAGCCGGACTGGTCCCCGGAGCGGTTCCGGACCCAGATGTACACGTGCCACCTGAGCGTGCTGCGCCGCTCGCTGGTCGAGGAGGTCGGGGGATTCGACGCCGAGTTCGAGGGCTCCCAGGATTGGGATCTGATCCTGCGGGTGACCGAGCGCGCGCGCAGGGTCGCCCACGTTCCGCGGATCCTCTACCACTGGCGGATGCTCGCCACCTCGGCGGCGGGCGGCGGCGAAGAGGCGAAGCCGTGGGCGTTCGAAGCGGGCACGCGGGCGCTCCAGGCCCACTGCGACCGGATCGGCTTCCCGGCCCGGGTCGAGCGGGACCTCGACCACCCCGGCGTCTACGAGCTCGTCCCCCGGCTCGAGCGGCGGCCGCCCGTGAGCATCGTCATCCCCACCGCCGGGACCCGGCGCGAGGTGAGGTACGAGACCAAGGTCCTCGTCACCCACTGCGTCCGCAGCATCGTCGAGACCTCGACCTACGAGGAGTTCGAGATCGTCGTCGTCGCCGACACCTCGACGCCGGAAGCCGTGCTCGAGGAGCTCGGCGAGATCGCCGGCGAGAGGCTCCGCGTCGTCCCGTTCGATCGCCCCTTCAGCTTCTCGGAGAAGATCAACGCCGGCGCCGGCGCTTCGCGGGGCGAGCACCTGCTGATGCTCAACGACGACATCGAGGTGATCGCCCCCGACTGGATCGAGCGGATGGTGATGTACTCGAGCCATCCGGGGATCGGCGCCGTCGGCGGGCGGCTGATCGTCGAGGACGGCCGCCTCCAGCACGTCGGCGTGCTGTTCGAGAACGGGGGTCTGCCCGGCCACTACTACCACGGCTTCTCGGGTGACTTCGCCGGATACTCGAACACCGTCCTCGTCGCCCAGAACCTCTCGGCGGTGACCGGCGCCTGCCTGATGACCCCGCGGCCGCTGTTCGACGAGGTCGGCGGCCTCAGCACCGATTTCCCCGTCAACTACAACGACATCGACTACTGCCTGAAGCTGCGCGCGCGCGGGCTGCGAATCGTCTACGACCCGGGAACCCTGCTCCACCACTTCGAGTCGTCGAGCCGCTCCTCGGAGGTCGAGGAGTGGGAGAAGGAGATGCTGATCCGGCGCTGGAGGCCGCTGATCGATCCCGACCCCTACTCCAATCCGAGCCTCAGGTACGGTACGCCGCGCCTCAGCTCCCCGATCAAATGGGCGATTCGCCGCTTCCCTCGCCGGCGCGCCCGCAGAAAGGCAGCGACCACGACTTGAACTACGAGCGCCTCTACTCGTACCGGTTTCGCGACATCGACCAGGATGCGCGGATCGCCGTCTGGCGCGAGATCGGCCCCCACGTCCACGGCCTGATGGGGGCGCCGCAGAAGGTCCTCGATCCCGCCGCCGGGCGGGGAGAGTTCATCGGGGCGATCCCCGCGAAGGAGACCTGGGCCGTCGACGAGGTCAGCTATCCGGAGGCCGCCCACAAGCCGGACACGACCGTGATCACGTCCTCGATCATGGACGCCGAGCTGCCCGAGGCCCACTTCGACGGCGTGTTCGTATCCAACTTCCTCGAGCACCTGCCGGACCAGGAGGGGATCGCCGCCTTCCTCGAAAAGATGAATCGCTCGATGGAGAACGGCGGCCGGATCGCGATCATGGGACCGAACTACCGCTACTGCGCCGGCGAGTACTGGGATTGCGCCGACCACTACGTCGCTCTCACCCATATCGCGATCGGGGAGCACCTCTACGCGGCCGGCTTCGAGCCCGAACGGATCATCCCGCGCTACCTCCCCTATTCCTTCCGCGGCATCCTGCCGCCCTCACCCGCGCTGACCAGGACCTATCTGCGGATGCCGTTCGCCTGGAGGCTGCTCGGTAAGCAGTTCCTGGTCATCGGCCGCAAGGGCTAGGGCTCGGGTTTCGCGCCAGACGGCGACGCCGAGCAGCACCGAGAAGGCAAGGATCGCAGCGACCGCGACGGTGTCGGTGAGCTTGTAAATGCCGTTGATCGGGTTGATCCCTCGCGTCCCCAACGTCGCCCCCATCGCCAGCGCCGCGACCTCGACCGCCCGCAGCGAGAGGATCGCCCGCACCGGCTTCGAGTCGAGCCAGGGGAAACCGCTCGCCGCCTGCTGCACGGCGACGACGGCGATCAGGGCCAGCACCCACGCCTGCATTCCCTCGCGGAGCAGGCCGGTGATCGAGGCGCCCCAGTAGACGGCGAAGACCACCAGCGGCACGCCGATCGTCGCGGTGATCGCCCACGGCCAGCGCCGGGCGGCCCGCCAGAGGCTCGCGAGCAGCAGCGGGAAGAAGACGATCCCGACGCCGAACGGGACCCCGGTCCAGGGCTGGAAGAAGTAATGGACGACGAACGGCGAGGTGCCGAACAGCTTGTTCATCGAGACGCTGTGCGCCTCGAATATCGGCAGGTACATCGGCACCAGGGTGTCGGCCAGCGAGGTGAACCTGAAGGCGATCCACTGGGCGGCCGTCGGGTCGTTGTGGGGATAGGCCTGGGTCGCGTAGTCGAAGAACGATTCCTGCATGAAGTGCGGGCCGTTGTAGAGCCTCCATCCCACGACTCCGATCGCGACGCCGGCGGCGAGGCCGACGGCGGCGAGAACCTGGGGCCTTCGCAGGCGGGCGCCGGTGAGCGGCCAGAGGGCGATCAGCCCCAGCGCCGAGAGCCCGAGCAGCGCGCTCGGGTGCATCAGGTAGCCGACGCTGACCAGCAGCCCGGCGGCGAACGCCCGGCGTTCGATCACCATCAGGCCCGCCAGGACCACGAACGCGGCGGCGAGCAGTTTCGGCCAGGTGAACCAGAGGTCGGCGAACAGGAACGGGGTGCAGATCGCGAGCAGGACCGCGAGCCGGGCGGCCCGCCAGCCCGCGACTCGCCGCACCAGCCCCCAGAGGGCGAGGAAGATCAGGCAGCTGAACGAGATCATCGCGATCCGGTAGGCCATGAACCCCTGGCCGTCGTAGGGCTGCCAGGCGATGTCGGGGGCGCCGAGCGAGGCGTGGCCGCCGCTGACGAGCACGATCGGCGCGACCGCGATGCCGGGCAGGGGGCCGCGACTGGAGAAGTTGTAGGGAAGGAAGAGTTCGCTCCCGGTCGGCCCATACGGGGCTTCGCCGTTCGCCGCCAGCTCCGTCACGAGATAGGAGGTGCGGCTGTCCGGCCGCCCCTCGGTGACGAGCGTCCTCGAGATCGCCCCTTCGTAGAGTTCGCCCTCCGGGCCAAGCGACCACAGCGAGCGGGCGAGGACGAGGCCGAGCGCGAGCGAGACCAGGACGAGGATCCGGCGCTCCTCCGAGCTGAGGAAGTCCTCGCCACCGGCGCCGGCGAGGACGCCGAGCATCACCCCCAGCACCGGGCCGAGGATCGCGAAGCAGGTGACCCGCGGCTCGATCGTCCCCGCCGCCCACCAGGCGACGATTCCGCAGACGATCAGGATCGCAAGGCCCGGGAGAGGCAGCCACGCGAGGCCGAACCGGCGCCCGCTCAGCTCGCGCAGGACGATCCCCGGCCCGAGCAGGAGCGTGACGACCAGCGCCGTCGTCGTCAGGAACCTGACCAGGTCCATCGCCTGCGGCCAGATCTGCCCCTGGTAGTAGAAGTCCGACGGACGCGGGTCGAGGACCCCGAGGATGCAGGCAACGGCGGCCCCCGACCAGAGGCCGAGCATCACCGTCCTCTCGCGGCTCAGGTCGAGAGCTCCTCGTCGCGCTCGCGCGTCTTCGGTACGTCGACCCGGTAGTCGCCACGGCTGAGGGTGTGCTCGAGCCAGACGTAGAGGACGATGAACAGGTAGCGGCTGCCCATCTCCCGCATCGCCAGCTTCGCCTCGCCGGTGGTCCGGTTCGTCCAGGAGATCGGGATCACGTGGTAGCTGTGGCCGCGGACGATCGCCTTCAGAGGCATCTCGACGGTCAGGTTGAAGTGCTTGGAGAGCAGCGGCTGGATCGTCTCGATCACCTCGCGCCGGTAGCCCTTGAAGGCGTTCGTCGTGTCGTTGTAGCGGTGACGGAAGAGGACGCGGATGAACCAGTTGGCGAGGCGGTTGATCGCCAGCTTCAGGCGCGGGTAGTCGTGGACGCGGGCGCCCGGCGCGAAGCGCGAGCCGAAGGCGCAGTCCCAGCCCTCCTCGAGCAGCCGGTGGTAGCGGGCGATGTCCTCGGGGTCGTCGGAGGCGTCGGCCATCGTGATCACGACGGCGTCGCCTTCGAACAGGTCGAGCCCGGCCCGGATCGCCATCCCGAACCCCTTTTCGTAGTGCGAGCGGCGCACCTTCACCCGCGGATTGGAGGCGCCGATCCGCTCGACGACCGCGGCGGTCCCATCGTCGCTGCCGTCGTCGATGACCAGCACCTCGTACTCGATCTGCTCCCGCTCGAGGACGGCGACGACGCCATTCACCGTCGCCCCGACAGAGCCCTCCTCGTTCTGGGCCGGGATGACGACCGAGAGTTTCATGCCGTCGCCATCGTCCAGCGCTCGACGTTCTGCTCGTACATCTCGCGAAGGATGTCCTCGACGTCGTAGCGGAGCTTCCAGTCGGGGTAGTCGGCTTCGAAGGGAGCGAGGTCCGAGATCCACCAGCGGTGGTCGCCGATCCGCGGCTCCTCGCCCATCTGCCAGCTCAGCTCACGGCCGGCCACCCGCTCGCAGACCTCGATCGCCTCGAGCATCGAGCAGTTGCTGAAGCGGCCGCCGCCGATGTTGTAGATCGCGGCCGGGCGCGGCGCCGCCTGGAAGGCGGCGAAGGCGGCGATCAGGTCGGCGCTGTGGATGTTGTCGCGCACCTGCTTGCCCTCGTAGCCGAAGACCGTGTACGGGGTGCCGGTCACGGTGCACTTCATCAGGTAGGCGAGGAAGCCGTGCAGCTTGGCGCCGGCGTGCTGGGGCCCGGTCAGGCAGCCGCCGCGGAAGCAGACCGTCGGCATCTCGAAGTAGCGCCCGTACTCCTGGACCAGGAGGTCGGCCGCGGCCTTGGATACGCCGAACAGCGAGTGGGTCGAGGAGTCGATCGACATCGAGGTGTCGATCCCACGGTGGTAGCGGTGCGACTCCGGTAGCTCGAGGCGCTTCTCGAGCGACTCCAGCGGCAGCCGGTTGGGGGTGTCGCCGTAGACCTTGTTGGTCGAGCAGAAGATGAACGGCGCGTCGGGGCAGTTGGCGCGAGCCGCCTCGAGCAGGTTGAGGGTGCCGTTGGCGTTGACCCCGAAATCGGTCTGCGGGTCGCTGGCGGCCCAGTCGTGTGACGGCTGGGCGGCGGTGTGGATGACGAGCTCGATCGCAGCGCCGTGCTCGGAGAAGATCCGGTCGACGGCGTCGCGGTCGCGGATGTCGGCGTTCTCGCTGCGGAAACCGCTGTGCTCGGAGAGCAGCCGCTCGGTGACGTGCGCCGTCGAGGCCTCGGGTCCGAAGAAGCTCGCCCGCATGTCGTTCTCGATCCCGACGACGTCGTATCCCCGGCCGATGAAATGGCCGACCGCCTCCGACCCGATCAGGCCGCCAGAGCCCGTGATGATCGCTACCGGCATCCGCTTGGTCTCACTCCCTCCCCCCAGCCGGGGTCTCGATTTCGAGCGCCGCCGCGATCCGCTCCTCGTCGGCCGCCACCCATTGATGGATATCGGCCAGGACCTGCTCGGCGCTGCGCCTCGGGCGCCACTCGTCCAGCCCGAAGATCTTCCCGCAATCCGAGAGGTAGATGGGGACATCCCCTTCGCGGGTCTCGGCGATCGGCTCGATCGGCACCTCGTTCCCGGTCAGCTCACGGCAGATCTCGGTGGTCTCCAGCAGCGAGAGGCTGCACTCGCGGCCGCCGCCGACGTTGACGGTGCGGCCGTCCCAGCTCTCGCGGTCGAGCAGCTGGCGCTCGACCAGGTCGAGCAGGTCCTCGACATGGAGCAGGTCGCGGACCTGCTTGCCCTGGCCGCCGAACCCGATGTAGGAGAGCGGCCGCCGGAAATGGTGGGCGAGCACCCAGTGGGTGAAGACGCCCTGGTCGACCTTGCCCATCTGCCAGGGGCCGGCGATCACCCCGCAGCGGTCGATCACGGCCGGCACGCCCTGGCCGGCCCGGTACTCCTCGATCAGGAGCTC
>DASXBC010000205.1:0-1651 GCA_036406355.1 Solirubrobacterales bacterium
ATGTTCTCCCTCAACCGCGTTCCGAGATCGGCGACCTCGTATGGATCCAGCCTCGGCGCAGTCGCCATTGCCCCATGGTACGCCCGGGCCCAAGCCGCGGATTGGACTGGGCGATAGCCTCGGGTCATGCCGCTCGCCCACTTCACTCCCGCCGAGCTGCCGGGCACCCTCGCCGTCCTCATCTTCGGGATCGTGATCGGCGCGGCCGCCGCGCGCCGGCGGACAGACTCGCTGACCCTGGCGATCGTCGGCTTCTGCGGGATCGCCGCAGTCGGCTCGGTGCTCGATCACTTCAAGGGCGTCCCCGAGGCGCTGAAGACGGGGATCGACGCGGCCTTCCTGCTCGCAGGGCTCGCGCTGCTGGCGGTGCTGGTCAGGAGAACGGGCGCCGCCGCCCGCACCGAGAATCCCCGCTGAGATCAGTCCAGGCCGGCCCTCGTGGCGCGGCTAGTGCTTCTTGCGCTTCTTGCAGCGTCGCTTCTTCGCCGAGGTAGCGCCGCGGTGTTTCTTGCATCGCTTCTTCTTCGGAGTCACCGCGGGCGGGGTCACAAAGCCCGGGGGCGGGGGTGAGCCGAGGTAACCCTGGGACGGCGGGGGTTCGACGTCCATGCCGAAGTAGAGCGTGAAATGACTCAAGGGGTCGGTCGTGTCGTTCTCCCAGAGGTTGTCGACCGCGATCCGGTACTCGTGCCCCTTGACGACGTCGAACACCAGGATCGACCCGACGTAGAGGTCATTGATCGTGCTGCCGTAATCGCAGCCGTCGTCGTTTGCGTCGAGTTGGTCCAGCTCCTCGAGCTGGTCGCCCTCGTACGCGGCCATCACCGGATCACCGGAAGGGGAGCAGTTGTCGATCTCCACGGTCCCCGTGGCCGGGGCGGTCCACCGATACCAGACCGATGCCTCCGCCGGCAGGTCGAAGAAGAGGTCGGGCTCGCCCACCTCCCAGGTCGCCCCGTAGCTCGTTCCCGCAACCGGGCCCGGGCTCGTCGAAGACGGGATCACCTCGGCGTCGGCGAAGTCATCGTTCGGCGGGCGGGGCAGATAGGTGTTGAGCTCGAGGTTGAAGGTGCCGGCCGGGCCTCGCGCATCGATCGCGATCTCGTACGTCTCCCCGGCGTCGGCGACGAACGTCATGTAGCAGTAGGGGGTGTAGCTGTCGTCGGCGACGAGCTCCAGGGAGTCGATAGACGTCCCGACGTAGACGGCCTTCCGCGTAACCGCCGTGGCGGGACCCACGCAGGTTCGAAGCCCCACCCGCCCGGTCTCGGCGGCCGTCCAGCGATACCAGACCGAATTGCTGGCCGCGCTGCCGGCGTGGGCCGGCTCACCGGCCTCCGCGCTCGCGTCGACAAGCGTTCCCGGCACCACCGACCCCGCGGAGATCGCCTGGGCGTTCGCGAAGTTGTCGTTGGAGGGCGATGCCGCAACCGCCCACGCCCCAGGCACGGCCAGGCCGACCACACACAGGCCGAGCAGAAGCCCTGCAAACCTGCGGAACATCCCCTCTCCCTCTCCCTCTACTCGAGTAGCCCAGACGGTAGAGGAAAACCAGACCCGAGTGTTATTGGTCCTTCGGCCCCCAGCGGTTGAGCGCCCAGATCGTCAGCAGCACCGAGCCGACCGGGACGCCGAAGATCGCCGCGTCGGC
>DASXBC010000206.1:0-19267 GCA_036406355.1 Solirubrobacterales bacterium
GAAGCTCGACGACCCACCCGCCTCGGGGTACATCACGGTCGCCTCCGCGTAGGTGGCGGCGGTCGCGGCGAAGATCAGGCCGGAGATGACGAAGGCGATCGGGGTGAGGCCGAGGGCGAAGGCCGCGGTGACCCCGAGCGCGTAGTAGATCGAGGAGCCGACGTTGCCGTAGGCGGCCGAGAACAGCGCCCCGACGCCATGGACGCGGCTGAGAGATTCGTCCCTGGGTATGCGCTGGGCCATCTAGATGCTGCGGCTTTCCACTCAGCCCGAATATACGGGCGCCGGCGCCCGCTGCACGTGGGCGCGGCCCAGCTCCGCGGGGGAGGCGCAGCCGCAGAGGGCGAGGGCCAGCTCGAGCTCGGCGCGAAGGATCTCCAGCACCCTCAGGGCGCCCTGCTCTCCGCCGGCGGCGAGCCCCCAGAGCGTCGGCCTGCCAACCAGGACAGCGTCGGCGCCGAGGGCGAGCGCGATCGCGACGTCCACCCCCCGCCGGACTCCACCGTCGACGAGGACGAGCGCCCTGCCGGCGACTGCCTCGACAACCTCGGCGAGGGCGTCGGCGGTCGCCAGGCAGCGGTCGAGCTGGCGTCCGCCGTGGTTGGAGACGACGACCCCCGCCGCTCCGTGCTCGACGGCGAGGGCGCCGTCCTCGGCGGTGAGGACGCCCTTGACGAGGACCGGGACGCCCGCCTCGGCGGCCAGCTCCTCGAGCTGGGGCCAGTCCATCGCCGGGTCCATCAGATCGAAGGTTTCTGAGATCGTCAGCGCTCGGCTCGAGCCGAGCGCCGCTTCGACGCTCGGGACGCCGAGCTCCTCCGGGACCTGGAACCCGGTCCGCAGATCGCGCTCGCGGTTGCCGCCGCGCGGCGTGTCGACGGTCAGGACAATCGCCTCGTACCCGGTCGCGACGGCCTCCTCGACGAGTGCGCGGGTGACGCCCTCGTCCCGGAAACGGTAGAGCTGGAACCAGCGCCGCCCGCCGGGGGCGGCCTCGGCCACCTGCCCCGGTCGCATCGTCGCCAGCGTCGAGAGGCACATCACGGTCCCGGCCGCGGCCGCCGCGCGCGCCATCGCCGCCTCGCCCTCGGGGTCGACCAGGCCCTGGTAGGCGACCGGGGCGACGAGGATCGGCGCCGCGACCCGCCCGCCGAGGACATCGGCCGAGGTCTCCCAGTCGCCGATCCCGGCCAGCACCCGCGGCCGCAGCCGCCACCCTCGCCAGGCGGCGACGTTCTCGCGCAGCGTCAGCTCGTCGCCGGCGCCGCCGCCGAAGTACCCGAGCACGCCGGGCTCGAGCCTCTCGGCCGCGGCCCGCTCGAAATCGAAGACGTTGATCAACCCGTCGCCCACAGAGCCGCGACCCTAGCCGACCTCCGCTCGGGATCGGTGTGCGCGAGCGGCAATCGGGTAGCTTCGTCGAATGCGAATGCTCGCCGCCCGAATCGGCCCACTCACCGTCGCCCTGGTCGCCATCGCGCTTGGAATCGCATCCTGCGGCGGTGGCGAAGACACCGCGGCAACCGAAAACAACTCGACGAGCGCCGAAGGCGAAGGCGAACTCGAACCGGAACCGCAGGAGAGCGCGCCGCCGCCCAGCGGCCAGGCGCCGCGGGCCGAAAAAGTCGAAATCGTGAACTTCTCCTACCACCCGGACCCGGTGACGATCCAGGAAGGCGGAAAGGTGATCTGGATCAACCGCGACTCGGCCCCACACACCGCGACAGCCGACGACGGCAGCTTCGACACCGGCGAGATCGACGAAGGCAAGATCAAGTCGGAGACCTTCAAGGAAGCCGGTGAATTCACCTACTTCTGCCAGATCCACCCGAACATGCACGGCACGATCCGGGTTGTCCCCGCGGAATGAGGCGGCCGAGCTCCTAGAAGTGGACGATCGGGATGATCAGGATCGCGACGATGTTGGCGACCTTGATCATCGGGTTGATCGCCGGCCCGGCGGTGTCCTTGTAGGGATCGCCGACGGTGTCGCCGGTCACCGAGGCTGCATGGGCCTCTGAGCCCTTGCCGCCGTGGGCGCCGTCCTCGATCAGCTTCTTCGCGTTGTCCCAGGCGCCGCCGCCGGCGGTCATCGAGATCGCGGCGAAGAGGCCGACGACGATCACCCCGATCAGCAGCCCGCCGAGCGCATCGACGCTGAGCAGGCCGACGACCACGGGGACGACGATCGGGATCAGCGACGGCAGGATCATCTCCTTCTGGGCCGCGGCGGTGACGATCGCCACCGTTTTCCCGTACTCGGGTTTCTCGGTCCCCTCCATGATCCCCGGGTGCTCGCGGAACTGTTTGCGCACCTCCTCGACGACCTGGCCGCCGGCGCGCCCGACCGCCTCGATCGCAAATGCCGCGAACAGGTAGACCATCATCCCGCCGATGATCAGCCCGATCAGGACGTCGGGCGTCGTCAGCTTGAAGAGGCTGTTGAGGTCGAACCCGGCCGGCGCTTCGTCGGCGAGTTCGCTTTTGAAGGCGGCGAACAGGACCAGCGCCGCGAGCGCGGCGGACCCGATCGCGTAGCCCTTGGTGACCGCCTTGGTCGTGTTCCCGACCGCGTCGAGCGGGTCGGTGACGTTGCGGACCTCCTCGGGGAGCTCGGCCATCTCGGCGATGCCGCCGGCATTGTCGGTGATCGGCCCGAACGCGTCGAGGGCGACGATCAGGCCGCAGAGCGAGAGCTGCGCCATCACCGCGACGCCGATGCCGTAGACGCCCGCCAGCTCGTTTGCGCCGAGGATCGCGAGGGCGATGACGATCGCCGGTGCGGCGGTCGATTGGTAGCCCTGGGCGAGTCCCTGGATGATGTTCGTCGCGTGTCCGGTCTCCGATGCCTGGGCGATCGTCTTCACCGGCCGGAAGCGGGTCGACGTATAAAATTCTGTGATCGCGAAGAGCAGTGCGGTCACCGCGACGCCGATCACCGCGCACAGCCAGAGGTCGTTGACGTGGTCGATCGTGTTGCCGCCGGCCTCCATCCCGAGCCGCACCGGTTCGCTCATCATCCAGTGGGTGATCGGGTAGAACGCCGCGATCGAGATGATCCCGGAGATGATCAGGCCCTGGTAGAGAGCGCCCTCGACGCGATCGGTTTTGGTGCGCACGGTGAGCGCGCCGATGATCGAGGCGATGATCGCGACTCCGCCGATCACCAGCGGGTAGATCGCGACCTCGCGGGTGAAGTCGCCGCCGGCTCCGCTGAAGGTGAGGACGCCGAGCAGCATCACGGCGACCGAGGTGACCGCGTAGGTCTCGAACAGGTCGGCCGCCATACCGGCGCAGTCGCCGACGTTGTCGCCGACGTTGTCGGCGATCACCGCCGGGTTGCGCGGGTCGTCCTCGGGAATCCCCGCCTCGACCTTGCCGACGAGGTCGGCGCCGACGTCGGCGGCCTTGGTGAAGATGCCGCCGCCGAGGCGGGCGAAGACTGAAATCAGCGAGCCGCCGAAGCCGAGCCCGACGAGCGCGTCGACCGCATCCTTATCGGTGTTCACGGCCCCGGTCAGGACCAGGAACCCGAAGTAACCGGCGACCCCGAACAGGGCCAGCCCGACGACAAGCAGGCCGGTGACCGAGCCGCCTTTGAAGGCGACGTCGAGCGCCGGCGGGACGCCGCCGCGCGCGGCCTCGGCGACGCGGGCATTGGCCCGAACCGAGAGGTTCATGCCGATGAAGCCGGCCGAGCCGGAGAGGACGCCGCCGATCACGAATCCGAGCGCCGTCTCCCAGTTCTGGAGGATCAGGAGCAGGATCGCGATCGGGATCGCGACCGCGGCGATGATCGTGTACTGGCGGCTCAGGTAGGCGCGGGCGCCTTCCTGGACAGCGCCTGAGATTTCCTGCATCCGCTCGTTCCCCGGCGAGCGCGACAGCAGGCTTTTGGTGATCAGCAGTCCGTAGATCACGGCCGCCCCCGCGCAGACAAGCGCGACGACGACTCCGTATTCGGTCAGGAAGTCGGTCAAGTTCGTAGTCCTCCGGCTGGGTTTAGCGGCGCGGGAGTCTATATGGGCGGCGGCCGAATGGTCCTGCAGCCCGCGGTGGAATCCGCGCTATGCCGCCTGTTTGGCCCTGGTGTAGGTGCGCCTGGTCTCGGCGACGGCGTCGCGGTAGATGTCCTCGATCGATACGCCCGCGTCGAGCGCCTCGCGAGCGCGCTCGGCGCCGTTTCGCTCCGGTAGGTCGATCTCTAGCCCGAGCTGGGCCCGCACCGGCTCGGTGCCGGCGAGAAGCGCATCGAGCGCGGCCCTCGCCTCGATCTCCTCTCCGGCCCGGAAGTCGATCTGGCAGCCGCTCATCCCGTGCCGGATCGCGCGCCAGAGGTTCTCCTCGATCTCGCGGTCGCTCAACGGCGGGTCGCCTCCGCCTTCGTCGTACTCGATCGCCGCCTGGGCGATGCAGGCCGCGATCAGGGCGGCCAGGGCGAACGACTCATCTCCGCGGGTCTGGGCGTCGCAGATCCTGACCTCGACCGTCCCGAACGCGTGATGGGGCCGCACGCTCCACCACAGCTGCGTCGACTCCTGCACCGAGTTCGTCCTCACCAGCAGGTCGACGAACTCGGCGTAGCTCTTCCAGTCGACGAACGGGCTCGGGATCCCGCAGCGCGGGAAGGTCCGGGTGAAGATCTCGGTCCGCACCGAGTGAAGGCCGCTGTCGCGGCGGTCGAGGAAGAGCGAGTTGGCGGAGACCGCGAGGAGAAGCGGCAGCTGCTCGCGCACCCGGTCGCAGACGGCAATCGCCCGGTCGGCCCCGCGGACCCCCATGTGCAGGTGCAGGCTCCAGGTGTTGTTGCGCTGGGCCACCCAGCCGAGTTCCTGCCGCAGACGGTTGTAGTGGGGCGTGTCGATGATGCGCTGGTCGCGATAATCGGCCCACGGGTGGGTGCCGGTCGCGGCCAGCGCCAGGCCCATGCCCTCGACCAGAGCGAAGAGCCGATCGCGGCGCTCGCGCTGCATCGAGACCGCCTCGGCGAAGCTCTCTGCGCGGCCGGAGCGGATCTCGATCTCCGAGGCGATCAGCTCGCCGGCCGCCGACTCAGCCAAGACGTCATCCTCCTGGCAGGCCGCGTACACGTCCTCGAAGCGGTGCTCGAGCTCGAGCGTCCGCGGGCTGACGATCGCGAACTCCTCCTCGAGGCCGATCGTGAAGTCGACCGAGGACTCGAATCTCTCCCTAGCCAGGTCGAGGTCCATCGCGTTCAGGGCGCTCAGGTCAGATAGAAGTACAGCGCATAGAGGAGGTCGACCGCGGGGCTCGAGGTGTGGACGGTCACCTCGGGCGGGACCTGGAGCAGTTGCTCCGAGTAGTTGAAGATGATCTTCACCCCCGCCTCGACCAGGCGGTCGGCGACGGCCTGAGCGGCCGCCGCCGGCACCGCGAGGACGCCGACCACGACGTCCTGCTCGGAGACGACCTGCTCGAGCTCGCCGAAGTCCCGCACCGGCAGGCCGCCGACCTGGCCGCCGACCAGGTCGGGATCGACGTCGAACATCGCGACGATCCGGAACCCGTGGTCGGCGAAGATGTCGGAGCTGGCGATCGCCTGGCCGAGGTTGCCGGCGCCGAACAGGGCGATGTTGTGCTGGCCCGCGGTGCGCAGGATCTTGCGGATCTGGGCGACGAGCGAATCGACGTTGTAGCCGACGCCACGCTTGCCGAACTTGCCGAAGCCGGAGAGGTCGCGGCGGATCTGGGTCGGGTTGATGTGCGTGTAGTCGGAGAGTTCCTGCGAGGAGATCGTCTCGCGCCCCATCTTCCGCGCCTGGGTGAGCACCTGGAGGTAGCGTGAGAGGCGGGCGGCCACGCCCAGCGAAAGCCGCTCGCCGTCGACCATCAGGTCGTCTGACACGTCCATCCCCTCTACCGCCCGCTCCATCTACCCCACAGTATCGAGCCGGGCGCGAAGTGCGTCCGCGTCGAGCCGCAGCTCGGAGACCAACTCGCCGTCGACCTCGACGACTGGAATCCGCTCGAGCAGGCGCTTCAGCAACAGCTCCTCGCTCTCGATGTCGATCTCCCGCAGTTCGAACTCGTAGCCCTCACCGTGGATCGCGGCGATCGCGGCGACCGCCTCCTCGCAGAGGTGGCAGCCGGGTCGGGAATAGACGACGACGTCGGTCACCGGGTCGGAAAGGCGTCGTAGTCGAGGTACTCGGGGTACTCGCGCGACTCCGCGAAGCGGGCGGCCGAGCCGATCATCGCGGCGTTGTCGGTGCAGAGCTCGCGCGGGACCAGCTTCAGCCGGACGCCGTGCTTCTCGCAGAGGGCGGCGGTCGCCTCGCGGAGGGCGCCGTTGGCGGCGACGCCGCCGCCCAGCGCAACCGCCGACCACTCGCCCGGCCGCAACGCCCGGTCGAGCTTTGCCGCCAGCTGCCCCACCGCGGCCGCCTGGAAGCTCGCGGCGAGGTCGGCCCGGCGGCGCTCGACCCCGTCCTCGCCGAGGTCGCGACAGAGATAGGCGAGCGCGGTCTTGAGCCCGCTGAAGCTGAAGTCAAGGCCCGAGCCGCGGCTCATCGCAACCGGCAGATCGAAGGCATCGGGGTCGCCCTCGGCGGCAAGCCGCTCGAGCGCCGGCCCGCCGGGGTAGCCGAGCCCGAGCAAGCGCGCGACCTTGTCGAACGCCTCGCCGGCGGCGTCGTCGAGGGTCTGGCCGAGCACCTCGTGGCCGTGGTGATCGCGGACGGCGGCGAGCAGGGTGTGGCCCCCGCTGGCGACGAGGCAGAGGAACGGCGGCTCGAGCGGGTCCGGCTCGAGGAAGTTGGCCGCGACATGGCCCTGGAGGTGGTCGACGGGGATCAGCGGCAGGCGCCGCGGCGCCGCGAGCGCCTTCGCGGTGCTGACTCCGACCAGCAGGGCGCCGATCAGGCCCGGGCCGACTGTGACCGCGATCGCGTCGACGTCGTCGAGGGTGGCATCGGCGTCGGCCAGCGCCGTCTCCACCACCGGAACCGCGAGATCGAGGTGGTGGCGCGACGCGACCTCGGGCACGACCCCACCGAACCGTGCGTGGGCCTGCGCCTGCGAGGAGATCGTGTTGGCGAGTATCCGCGGCCCGTCGAGGACCGCCGCGCAGGTGTCATCGCACGACGTCTCGACCGCGAGGATCAGTCCAGCCACATGATCAGCGCGTCCTCGCCGTTGTCCTGGTAATAGCGGGGCCGCACGCCTGCCGAGCGAAAGCCGAGACCCTCGTACATCGCGATCGCCTCGCGGTTGGAGACCCGAACCTCGAGCGTCGTCGGCAACTCGCCTCCGGAGGTCTCGAGCAACTGGGATATCAGCCGGGTCGCGATCCCGAGACGGCGCCGCTCGGGCGCGACGGCGACGTTCATGAGGTGCCAGACGCGGTCGTAGCGGGAGCAGACCAGATAGCCGAACAGCTCCTCTCCGTCGGTCGCCGCCAGGCAGATCCCGGACGGCTTCGAGAGCTCGAGGACGAACATCGCCAGCGACCACGGCGAGGGGAACGAGCGGCGCTCGATCGAGATCACCGACGGCAGGTCGCTGTAGGCGAGGCGGCGGACCAGGAGTTCGTCGCCGGCGCTATTCGGGTGTCTGGATAGTGTCTCGCTCACGCCACCGTTCCGCGTCGGGAGGCCTCAGATAATTCGGGGCGGCGGGCTCGGCCTCGGCTCCAACCCCGGCCGCCGCCAGCGCGCAGACGTGCCGGGCGGCGATCCGGTGGGCGGGATCGGCGTCATCCGGAATCTCGACGCCCTGGCCCGCCAGCTCCTGGCGAAATCGTACCGCGCCCGATCCGGCGCAAAGAAACGGCCCGCCGAGGCCGGCGAGCCGATCGACGAGCTCCCCCGGAGCGCAGACGAGCGGCTCGAGGAGCGGCCCTCCGTCGGCGCCGAAGGCCGCCGCGAAGACCTCGCCCCGGCGGGCGTCGAGGACCGGGAGCCGAATCGCCGCGCCGCGGGCGTCGAGGCCGCGCCCGAGGGCCGCGAGCGTGCCGACCCCGCGAAGATCGATGCCACGGCTCAGGCCGAGGCCCCGCGCCGTCGCAATTCCGACCCGCAGGCCGGTGAACGACCCCGGACCGACGCCGACGCCGATCGCCTCGATCCGACTCCAGCCGCCGGCGGCATCGACCGCGCGCTCGATCTCCTTGAGCAGCGCCGTCGTGTGCAGCGGGCTCCCCTTCTCGGAGAGCCCGAGCAGCGACTCGTACAGGACCTCATCCCCATCCACCGCGGCGACGGCGGTGTCCTCCGTCGCCGTGTCGAAGCCGAGCGTCGTCAGCTGCCGGCTACCCCTTGACCTTGAACACGAAGCTGCCGACTTTCTTGCCCTCGACGAACCAGGTCACCTTGTGCTTGCCGGGGATGTTCGAGGTGATCTTGTTGACGTAGAGCGTGCCTGCTTTCGCTTCCTGTTTCGGCGCGCAGAGGCGGCGTTTGGTCGGGAATTTGACGCAGACGGTGTAGAAGACGTCGTTCTGGGTGCTGCGGAAGAAGGCGCCCTTGTCGCGCTTCTTCTGGCACAGGTGCGCGGGTTTCGCGTTCTCAGAGAGGCCGCAGGCGACGTAGTGCCGGTAAGCGGCGCCCTGGGCCAGCGCAGGCGCGAGGCTCGCCAACAGCGCAACTCCGGTCACGATCGCCGCCAGCGTCTTGACTCGCTTCATCTGCAGCCCTTCCTCCTCCTCCTCGATTTCTGGGTACGGGAGCGATGCTACACGGCCCGCCCGCTCCCGAAACACGGCTATTTGCGGGTGGATGCGCTGAGCAGGTCGATCCGGCGCCGATCGCCCCCCTCGTGGGCGAGGCGTACCTCGAGCCTGATCCGCGCCGCGAGGCGGGTCTCGGCGACCGCCGGCCACTCGACGAAGCTGACCGTGGCGGCACCGAGATAGTCCTCGAGGAGCGCCGGTTCCTCGAGATCGAGGTCGGCGAGCCGGTAGAGGTCGAGGTGGGAGATCGGGACCCTTCCCCGGTAGCGGCGGCCGATCGTGAAGGTCGGCGAGACCACCGGCTCGGTTACGCCGAGCGCCCGGCAGGCGCCGCGGATCAGGGTCGTCTTCCCGGTCCCGACATCGCCGACGACGAGGACCACGTCGCCCGGCTCGAGGTCGGCCGCGAGGCGGGCACCGATCGCCTCGGTCTCGGCTGCGGAATTTGATCTCAAGCGCCGCTTCCTAGCCGAAGAAGTCGAGCTGGTCGGCCGGGGGTTGCGGAGGTCCGGGAACAGGCGCCTGCTCGATCTCCTCCTCGAGCTCGGGCACCTCCGGGGGCGGGCCCGCCAGCAGCGCCGGAAGGGTCTCGAAGTCGCCGCGCAGGGTCTCCTTGACGGCGGCGGTTCTCAGGCCCGCCGCGGGGTGAAACAGGGGCAGCAGGAAGACGGCGCGACCGCCGAGCGAGTGCACCTGGGGCGTTCCACGCACCCTGGTGATACCGGCCGGGTTCCCGCTGAGCAGCTTGGTCGCGAAGTTTCCGAGGGTGCAGACGACCTTCGGCTCGATCAGGCGCACCTGATCGAACAGATAGGGCCGGCAGGCCTCGATCTCCTCGGGCTGCGGGTCCCTGTTTCCCGGCGGCCGGCTCTTGAGGACGTTGGCGATGAAGACGTCCTCGCGGGTCATCCCGATCCCTTCCAGCAGCTCGTTGAGGAGCTGGCCGGCGCGGCCGACGAACGGGAGTCCCTGACGATCCTCCTCCGCCCCCGGCGCCTCGCCTACGAACATCAGCTCGGCGTCGGCGTCGCCGGCGCCGAACACCGCCTTCGTCCGCGTCTCGTGCAGGGGGCATCTGGTGCAGGCCTCGACGTCGCGGAAGAGGCCGACGAGCTCGGCCCGACGCTCCTCGGCGGCGGCCCCGCTCATTGCTCCGACGAGCCCTTCCCTCGCGCAGCCCGCTTGCGCTTGTCCGCCGCGAGGCGCTCCTGATGGGCGGATTCGCGATCCCGTCGCCTCGATTCATCCGACCTCACCCCCGCGCCCCGCGGCTGGTGGCCCGGCGGCGAGACGGTCGACATCAGCCGCCTGGCGCGGGTCGAGCCGCAGTTCGGGCAGGCGACCTCGGCTGCCTCGCTCGGCACGAGCTCCTCGAACCGATTCCCGCACTCCTCGCACTCGAACTCGTAGATCGGCATCGCCCCAACCAATGCTAGTCGGGCGCGCCGGGCCTGGCCCGGCTAGGAGAGCGGCTCCCAGTCCCAGCCGCCCGGCGCCGCCAGGCTCTCGCGCTCGAGGTAGTCCCTGAACTCCGATAGCTCGGCCGGGGGGATCGCGTATACGTGGTCGGCCTCCGGGAACCGGCGGGAGCGGACCTCCGCCGCGTAGCGGCCGACCCCCTCGACCATCTCGTCATGGACCGCCGCGTAGCGCTTGACGAATTTCGGTGCCCTGCCGGTGGTGATCCCGAGCAGATCGTGGAAGACCAGGACCTGGCCGTCGGTCGCGGGGCCAGCGCCGATCCCGATCACCGGGATCTCGAGGCGCTCGACGATCGCCTCGGTGATCGCCGCCGGCACAGCCTCGAAGACGATCGAGAAGCAGCCGACCGACTGCAGCGCCAGCGCGTCCTCGCAGAGTTTGATCGCGCCCTTCAGGTCCTTGCCCTGGGTCTTGTAGCCACCGAGCGCGGTGGCGGTCTGCGGGGTCAGGCCGACGTGGCCCATCACCGGGATCCCCGAGCGGACGATCGCCCGCGCGCGCTCGACCGAGGTCCCCCCCGCCTCGAGCTTGACCACCTGGCATCCGGTCTCCTTGACCAGCCGCTGCGCGCTCTGAACCGCGAGCTCGTTGCTCGCCTCGTAGCTGCCCATCGGCATGTCGCCGACCATCAGCGGCGTCGTCAGGCCGCGGCGGACGGCCCTGCCGAGCATCACCATCTCATCCATCGAGACCGGCTCGGTGCCGGGGTAGCCGAGCACCACCATCGCCGCGGTGTCGCCGACGAGGACGATGTCGACGCCGGCCTCCTCGGCGACCCGGGCGGACGGGTAGTCGTAGGCGGTCACCATCACTATCGGTTCGCGTCTGGCCTTCATCTCGGCCAGCCGCGGCAGCGTCACCGGCTTGCGCTCGGACTCGCTCCCCCTGCCGACCTCGACCTTGAACTCTCTCATGACAGAAGCACCTCCGGATTGCTGTCGACCGCCACCGCGCTGTTGGCGTCGTCGACGTGGACGACCACCGGCGAGTAGGCCTCGAGGTCGCTCTCGTCGTAGGCGCCGAACGAAGCGACGATCACCTTGTGGCCGGGCCGGGTCAGGTGAGCGGCGGCGCCGTTGACCTGGATCGTCCCGGAGCCCGGTTCGCCGTCGATGACGTAGGTGACGAACCGGGCTCCGTTGTCGATGTCCCAGACGTGGACCTGCTCGTTGGTGAGCAGGTCGGCGGCGGCCATCAGCTCGGTGTCGATCGTGATGCTGCCGATGTAGTCGACGTCGCAATCGGTCACCGTCGCCCGGTGGATCTTGGACTTGAGCATCTGCCTCTGCATCGTTCTCCCTGGTTTGACGTTTCCTTCCCCGACCTAGTTACAAGGATCGCGCTTCTCTCGCGGCGCGAATGGCCAGATATGGACGCTTGCTCGCTCCGCGCTCATGGATCTATGACCTCGTTGTCGATCAGCCGCGCGCCGCCGACTCGAGCGGCGACCGCGACCAGGACCTGCCGTTCGCCGATCTCCTCGACCGGCGCGAGGCTCTCCGCATCGCGGGCCTCGAGGTACTCGGGGTCGATCCCCGCAAGTCGAAGCTCATCCATGCCGGCCTCGAGGCCGGCGGCGAGCGAGCCCGCCCGCGCCCTCTCCGCGACCGTGATCAGCGCGCGATGGATCGCCGTCGCTCTCTCGCGCTCGGCGGGCTCGAGGTAGGCGTTCCGCGAGCTCATGGCCAGCCCATCCGGCTCGCGCACCGTCGGCAGCGCCTCGATCCGGACCGCGAAGTCGAGGTCGCGTGCCATCCGGCGGATCACGGCGACCTGCTGGGCGTCCTTCTGGCCGAAGTAGGCGACGTCGGGGGCGACCGAGTTGAAGAGCTTGGCGACGACGGTGGTGACGCCGCGGAAGTGGCCGCGTCCGCGGCGCTCGGGATGGCCGCAGAGGACGTCGGTCAGGCCCTCGACCTCGACACCGGTCGCGAAGCCCTCCGGATAGACCTCATCGACCGGGGGGGCGTAGACGACGTCGACGCCGGCTGCGGTTGCGAGCTCGAGGTCACGTGCCTCGTCGCGCGGGTAGCGGTCGAGGTCCTCCCCGGGACCGAACTGGGCCGGGTTCACGAACAGGCTCATGACGACGACGTCGCAGGCGGCGCGCGCCGCGCGCAGCAGCGAGAGGTGACCGTCGTGCAGGTAGCCCATCGTCGGCACCAGGCCGATCGTGCGGCCGGCCCCGCGGGCCTCCCCCAGCGCATCGCGAAGCTCACCCTTGCTGCGGGCGACGACGACGCCTTTCTCTGCGCTATCGGGAATGCTGATCGTCAGGCTCATCCGGGGTCCATGCCCTTGGGGTCACGGCCGCTGCCGATAATTATAGGTGCCCGGCGTTCCGGCTCAGGTCACGTATACCCGGCGACGGGGACGGAGATACATCACTCAGCTGCGCAGCGGAACCGTGCCCACCTCCCGCGCCGGCGCCCCGGCTGCGATCGTGCCGGGCGCCAGATCCTGGGTCACGACCGAGTTGGCGCCGATCACGCAGCGCTCGCCGATCGTCACCCCGCTGGTGACGACGCAGTTGACCCCAAACCAGCAGTTGGCGCCGATCCTGACCGGGCCCTTGCTGGTGAATCCCTGCCAGGGGACCGGGACGTCCGGGTCGTCGAACCGGTGATCGGCGTCGCCGACGAAGCAGCCGTTGGCAAACATCACGTCGTCGCCGACCTCGATCAGCTCGAGCGCGGCGAACATCGTGTTGCGGTTGAGGAAGCAGCCGGAGCCGATCGCGATCCGCGCCGCCGGGTCGAGCGTCAGCCAGCACCCGGGCTCGAGCAGGGTTCTCTCGCCGATCGTCAGCCGACCGTCGTCGAGCGCCTCCAGCACCTCGCCCTCGACCGGCATCCGGACAAAGAACCCGCCGCGGGCGGCGTGACGCGCGATCCGCAGCCGACGCAGCGGGCGCCGGTTCCGCTCGTACCAACGCCGCTTCGCCCACCACAGGCGCCAACCCGTCGACTCGCTCATGGATGCAAGCTTTCCAGACCGACGCGCATAGACTTGCGGCCGTGAGTGCGGAGCGAGCAAGCGTGCATATCTGAGTCTTCGCGCCGCGGGCGAAGCACGAAAGGGTGGATATGGCCAAGCTGCGAGGCGGCATAGACCTCGGCGGTACGAAGATTCAGACCGCGATCGTCGACGGCGGCGGCAAGGTGCTCGGCGAAGCCCGCCAGCCGACCCCGACCGCGGGTGGCCCGTCCGACGTCGCCGAGGCGATGGCGACCGCGCTGCGCGAAGCCGCTGAGGGAGCGGGTGTCGAGACCTCCCGCCTCGACGGGGTCGGGGTCGGCTCGCCGGGCGACGCCGACGAGAAGACCGGAGTCGTCTCGGGCGCCCGCAACCTGCCCGGGTGGAACGGGAGCTTCCCGCTCGGCAAGAGCCTTTCCGAGGCCCTCGGTACCACGGTGAAGGTCGGCAACGACGTCCAGGTCGCGACCGAAGCCGAGTTCCACCTCGGCGCGGCGCGCGAGTTCACGAGCCTGCTCGGCGTTTTCTGGGGGACCGGCGTCGGCGGCGGCCTGATCCTCGACGGGAAGCCGTGGCTGGGTCGCGGCGCCGCCGGTGAGATCGGCCACATGGTCGTCAAGCGCGGCGGCGCCAAGTGCCCGTGCGGCCGCAAGGGGTGCATGGAGGCCTACGCGGGCCGGGCGGCGATGGAAGCCGAGGCCAAGCGCCAGCACTCCGAGGGCATCAAGACCGACCTCTTCAAGCTGATGGAGAAGCACGAGAAAGAGCGCCTCACGAGCGGCATCTGGGAGCGCGCCCTCGACCACGGCGACCACCTCGCCGAAAAGCTGATCGAGCGCGCGATCGAGGCGCTCGGGACCGGCATTGCGTCGGCGGTCAACCTGATCGACCCAGAGGCGGTCGTCCTCGGAGGGGGGCTGGGGATCAGGTTCGGGACGCGGCTGATGGACCCGCTGACGAAGGAGATGGCGAAGCACCTCTTCGTCGACGAACGGCCGCCGGCGGTTCGGGTCGCCTCGCTCGGAGACCTCGGCGGCGCGATCGGTGCCTCGCTGCTGGTCTCGCGCTAGCCGCCCCCGGACGCGGGAGCGCGGGCGCGAGATCGCCGGTCGTCATCGGCGCGCCGGCGCGGGAGCGGAGGAGGTGCGCCTGATTCAGGCGCGGCCCGAGGCCTGGCGTTGCTGGCGCGCGACGGCATCGACGATCACGGCCAGCAGCAGGACACCGCCGGTGACCATGAACTTGACGGCCGAAGACAGCGCGAGCAGGTCCATGCCATTGGAGATCGAGCCGATCACGAGCGCGCCGAGCAGGGCGGTCCAGACCGAGCCGCGGCCGCCGAAGAGGCTGGTTCCGGCGATCACCGGACCGGCGATCGCGAGCAGCAGGAGTTCGTTTCCGCCGGAGTTCTGATTCACCGCCAGCAGCCGCGAGGCGGCCATCACGCCGCCGATCGCCGCCATCGTGCCGGAGATCGCGAACACCGCGATTCGGACCCGGGTGACCGGGATTCCCGCCCGCCGTGCCGCCTCGGCATTGCCGCCGACGGCGAAGACGTGGCGGCCGAAGCCGGTCTGTTTGACGACGTACTCCATCCCGACCACGAAGCCGAGCAGGATCAGCAGCGCCAGCGGCACGCCGCGGTCGGAATTGAAGACAAGCAGGGCGGCGAGCGACACAGCCGCGACGCCGACGAAGCGCACCGCGTTCGCGGCCGAGCTCTGCCCTTCGAGGCCGGCGGCCACTCGCCTGCGTTCCCCGATGACGAGAACGGCACCATAGGCGGCCAGGCCGATGACGAGCAGGACCCAGCCGACGGTGTCCGAGTAGAAGGTGTTGGCCAGCCCGGTGATTTTGGGGTCGGTGATGTTGATGGATCCGGTCGAACCGAGCACCTGAAGGAGCGCGCCCTGCCATGCCAGCAGGCCGGCGAGGGTGACGACGAACGACGGGATGCCGAAGCGGGTGAAGAGCGAGCCCTGGAGGAGCCCGATCCCGCAACCGACCAGGAGCGCCACCGCGATCGCCAGGTAGGGGCTCCAGTCGTGCTTGACATTGAGGACCGCCATGCAGGCGGCGGCGAGGCCGCTGATCGCCCCGACCGAGAGGTCGATCTCGCCGAGCAGCAGGACGTAGACGATCCCGACCGAGATCAACCCGATGGCGGTGATCTGGAGGCCGAGGTTGGTCAGGTTCTCGGCCGAGAGGAAGCGGTCGTTCTCGAATTGGAAGATCGCCCAGATCACCGCCAGGCCGATGACCACCCGCAGCGAGGCGAGATCGCCCCGGATCAGGCGCCGCACCGTCTCGGCCGGCCGCGGGGCGCTTTTTAGCTCGACCACAGCCTCTTTCGCCCTCTCCACCGTCTCGCTCACCCGAGCTCCCCCTCCCGGTTCGGATCCTTGCGCTCGGCCTCCCCGTTGTCGCCGAGACCGGTGATCGCCGCGACGACGTTCTCCTCGGTGGTCGCTTCGGCCTGGTAGGTCCCGGCGGCGCGTCCCAGCCGCAGGACGAATATCCGGTCCGCGACCTCGAAGACGTCAGCGAGGTTGTGGCTGATCACGACCACCCCGAGATCGCGCTCCCTGAGTCGTTTGATCAGGTTCAGCACCTGCTCGGTCTGGGCTACGCCCAGGGCCGCCGTCGGCTCATCGAGCAGCACGACCTTCGGCTCGCCCAGCAGCGAGCGGGCGACCGCCACCTGTTGGCGCTGGCCGCCGGAAAGGGTGCCGACCTCGCTGCGCAGACTCGGGATCGTCACCGCCAGGTTGGAGAGCAGCTCGGCGGTCTGGTGCTCCATACGCGCCTCGTCGAGCTGGCGAGAGATCTGGCCGAGGCCGGGCGAGACCTCCTCGCTGCCGAGAAAGACGTTGGCGACGACGTCGAGGTTGTCGCAGAGGGCGAGGTCCTGATAGACGGTCGCGATCCCGAGTTCGGTCGCGTCCTGGGGCCGGGAGATCGAGACTTCGTTCCCTTCGAAGCGGATGCTGCCGGAGTCCGCGGAGTGGATCCCCGCGATCGTCTTCACCAGCGTCGACTTACCGGCGCCGTTGTCGCCGACGAGGCCAACGACCTCGCCGGCGTGGACGGCAAAGTCGACCCGGTCCAGAGCCTGGACCGGGCCGAATCGCTTACTTATGTCCTCCAGTTCGAGGAGTGGGGTGTCGCTGCTCATCTCACCCCGAGATTCCGGCTTCCTTGCAGGCCGACGCGAATGCGCTGGTGCAGAGTTCCGAGGGAGAGACGAATTCGTCGGCGACCACTGTGCTCTTGACGTTGTCCTTGAGCACGGCGATCGGTTCGAGCTCCACCGCCGGAACCTTGACCTTTCCGTTTTCCACTTCGCCGGTGAGGTGTTCCTGCGGCAATTCTTCACCTTCGGCCAGGGCGATCGCGAATTCAGCGGCGATCGAGGCCTCTGGTTCGATTTCCTTGTAAACCGTCATGTACTGCTGGCCGGCGAGTATTCGCTGCAGGCCTGCGACGGTCGCGTCCTGACCGGTGGTCGGCCTTTCTTCCGGATTGATCCCTGCGCCCTTCATCGCCGCGATCGCGCCGCCGCCGGTGTCGTCGTTGGCGGCATAGATGCCGGCGAAACCGTTGTTGCCGAGCGCGGTGATCGCCTGCTGCGCCTCGCGCTGGGCGTTTTCCGCCGACCAGCCGGGCGTGTCGTATTCCTTGGCGATTTCAACACCGGCTTTTTCGAACCCGATGTGGGCGCCTTCCTTGAATCCCGCCGCGTTGGGGTCGGCCGGATCGCCGTTGATCATGATGATCGGGCCGCTGGCTTTGCCGTCTTCTTTGAGTTTTTTCGAAAGAGTTTCGGCCTGGAGTTCGCCGACTTTTTTGTTTTCGTAGGAAACGTAGGCGTCGACTTCGGAATTTTCGATCAGGCGGTCATAGCTGACGACGGGCACGTTCTGCGCCTGCGCCTTTTCGGCGATCGCCGCCGCGGATTTGGCGTCCTCCGGATCAACCACGAGGACGTCAGCGCCCTGGGTCAGTGCCGATTCCGCCTGGCTCTGCTGTTTTTCTGCATCGCCGTTGGCGTTGAGGTAGATGACTTCGCATTCTTCACACTGTTCTTCGACCGCCTGTTCGAAATCCGGCCTGTCGTCGGATTCGTAACGTGGAGTTTCGTTTTCCGGCAGAAGAAGGGCGATCTTCGGACCTCCGCTGCTGCTGCTGCTTCCACAACCGGCCGCGACCGCCGCAGCGGCGATCACCAGCGCGAAGAGCAACAGAGAAGTACGCCTCAACCTGGGAAGAGTGGACATCTATGCATCTCCTTTCGACGCGATCCTGCCCCTTTCCTCACCGTACCCCGATCAGAGGCCTTTATGCAAGCTATGACCGCCGCTATGCAGCCACCGGTTCCCGGCGCTTGCGAGATGCGCGCTTCGCCTCGGCCGGTTCGAGCAGGTCGGCGAGAAATCGCCCGGTGTAGGAGGACTCAACCGCGGCGACCTCCTCCGGGGTCCCGGTGGCGACCACCTCTCCGCCCCGCTCTCCTCCCTCGGGACCGAGGTCGATGAGGCGGTCGGCGGTCTTGATCACGTCAAGGTTGTGCTCGATCACGACGACGGTATTGCCGGCGTCGACGAGCCGGCCGAGGACGTCGAGCAGGCGCTGGACATCGGCGAAGTGCAGCCCGGTCGTCGGCTCGTCGAGGATGTAGAGGGTGTCGCCGGTCGCGACCTTGGACAGCTCGGTCGCCAGCTTCACCCGCTGGGCCTCGCCGCCCGAGAGCGTCGTCGCCGGCTGCCCGAGGCGGATGTAATCGAGCCCGACGTCATGCAGGGTCCGCAGCCGGCGGGCGATCTTCGGAACGTTCTCGAAGAACCCGACCGCCTCCTCGACCGACATCTCGAGGACGTCGGCGATGCTCTTGCCTTTGAACCGGACCTCCAGGGTCTCGCGGTTGTAGCGCCTTCCATGGCACTGCTCGCAGGGGACGTAGACGTCGGGCAGGAAGTGCATCTCGATCTTGATCTGGCCGTCGCCGCGGCAGACCTCGCAGCGGCCGCCCTTGACGTTGAAGCTGAACCGTCCCGGCTTGTAGCCGCGGGCCCGCGCCTCCTGGGTCTTGGCGAAGAGCTGGCGGATGTGGTCGAAGACGCCGGTGTACGTCGCGGGGTTCGAGCGCGGCGTGCGCCCGATCGGCGACTGGTCGATGTTGATGATCTTGTCGATCTGGCTGAGCCCGTCGACCCCGTCGTGGGCGCCCGGCCGGAGCTTCGCCTGGTGCAGCCGGTTCGCGACCGAGTGGTGAAGCGTCTCGTTGACGAGCGTCGACTTACCCGACCCGGAGACGCCGGTGACGCAGCAGAAGACCCCGAGCGGCACCGCTACGTCTATCCCCTTGAGGTTGTGTTCGCGGGCGTTGCGGACGAGCAGTGCCCCGCGCGGGTCGCGCCGCTCCTCCGGGATCTCGATCCGGCGCTTGCCGGAGAGGTACCGGCCGGTGAGCGATGACGCGGTCGAGGCGATCGCGGCAGGCGGGCCCTCGGCGATCACGTGGCCACCGTGCTCGCCGGCGCCCGGGCCGAGGTCGACGACGTGGTCGGCGGCGCGCATCGTCCCCTCGTCGTGCTCGACGACGATCACGGTGTTGCCCAGATCGCGCAGGCGGTCGAGCGTTGCGATCAGCTTTGCGTTGTCGCGCTGATGGAGGCCGATCGAGGGCTCGTCGAGCACGTACATCACCCCGACCAGGCTCGACCCGATCTGCGTCGCGAGTCGGATCCGCTGCGCCTCGCCGCCGGAGAGCGAGCGCGCCGAGCGGGAGAGCGAGAGGTAGCCGATGCCGACGTTCTCGAGGAAGGCGAGCCGTTCGGAGATCTCACGCACGATCAGGCGGGCAATCGCCCGCTCGGTCTCGGTCAGCTCCAGCGCCTGGATCCACTCGCTTGCCGCCCGCGCCGAGAGCTCGGTGTACGCGGCGATGCTGAGCCCGCCGACCTTGACCGCGAGGGTCTCCGGCCGCAGGCGGGCGCCCTTGCACTGCGGGCACGGCTGCTCGGCCATGTAGCCCTCGATCCGCTCGCGGTTGGACTCCGAGTCGGTCTCCTCGTAGCGCCGCTCGAGGTTGTTGACGATCCCCTCGAAGCGCACCTTGTA
>DASXBC010000207.1:0-2084 GCA_036406355.1 Solirubrobacterales bacterium
CAGCTCCTCGACGTCGACCGGGGCGGCGAGGATCGCGTCGTAGGTGTTCTGGAAGCGGTGCTTGACGAAGGTGCCGAACATCGCCGGCAGGGCGCTGGAGAAGATCACCGCGGTGGCGACCATGCCGGTGCCGACGAACTGCACGTAGGGGACGCCGTTGACTTCGTCGACCAGCGTTGCCGAGAGCCCGAGGCCGAAGGCGAGCAGGTAGACGATCGGTTCGAGCACGCTGGAGAAGGTCGTCCCCTTCCAGTAGGTGCGGAAGTTGGCGACCTCGCGGCTCATCACGCCGCCGATCGCCGCCGGTTCGAGCCGTCGCAGGCGGGGCCGTTGCTCGTTCATTCGGCCTCCTCGCCGGTCAAAAGGACGAAGACGTCCTCGAGCGAGGCGGCGCGCCGCACCGCGTCCTCGGGCACGCCGCCGTCGGCCGCCCGCTCCGAGCCGACGATCGCGACCGCCGGACCGGCCGGGCGCACCCGCAGGCCGACCGCCTCGGCGCTCATCCTCACCTCGGCCAGCCGTTCGGGGGGCGCGTAGACCTCGGCGGTCTCGCGCCCGGCGTGCTCGGCGATCAGCTCCGCCGGACGGCCGCGGCTGATGATCCTGCCGCCCGCCATCACCGCGACTTCGTCGGCGAGGCGCTCGGCCTCCTCAATGTAGTGGGTCGACATCAGGATCGTCGTGCCGCGCGAGCGCAGGTCGTCGATCAGCGTCCAGAGCTGGGTGCGGATCTGCGGGTCGAGGCCGACGGTCGGCTCGTCGAGCAGGATCAACTTGGGTTCGTGGACGAGCCCGCGCGCCAGCAGCAGGCGCCGTCGCATGCCGCCGGAGAGCTCGTCGACCGCGTCGCGGCGGCGCTCGCGCAGGCGGGCCAGGTCGAGCGCTTTGTCGACCGCGGCGCCGACGTCCGGCACCCGGTAGAGGCGCGCGAACACGGCGAGGTTGTCTTCGACGGTGACGTCGACGTCGAGGTTGTCGAGCTGCGGCACGACACCCATCTCGGCGCGGGCAGCCTTGGCGTCCTCGGGCAGCTCGTGCCCCAGCGCCCGCAGTTCGCCCGCGTCGGGCAGCGCCTGCCCGGTCAGCAGCCGCATCGTCGTCGACTTGCCGGCGCCGTTCGGCCCGAGCAGGCCGAGGCAGATGCCCTCGGGCACGTCGAGGTCGAGCCCGTTGACAGCCGTGATCGGGCCGAACCTCTTCACAACGCCACGCAGTTCGATCGCTGCCATACCCCGATGCTTGCATGGCTGTCCTCGCGGCGAGTCGCCGCAGATGGAAGACTCCCGCCGTGCTTGACGAGCGCTGGATCAGGTCGCTTCACGTCGAGACGATGCGCGAGCGCGAACTGCACGCCGAGCGCGATCCCCACGTCCTCTTCCAGGCCTCGACGATCGGCGCCCTGCTCGAGGGCGCCTACGAGGGCGACCTCAGCTTCGCCGAGCTGGCCGAGCACGGCGAGCTCGGCCTCGGCACGCTGAACGGGCTCGACGGCGAGATGATCGCGCTCGAGCGGCATGCGGGTTCGCCTCGATCCCGCGAGCGAGCTGCACGTCGAGTTGCCGCCGGGAATCGACCTCGCCGATCCCGACCTCGCCGCAGCGACCCACGCCGCGGTCGAACGGGTCGAGCACCGTGGATGAAGCATTTTCAGGGCTATAGGCCCCAAGGCTCGGCCGCTTTGTCGAGAGTTAGCAGCGGCGGTAGAGGACCCAGGAGTCGTTGCCGGCTACGCGGTGGAAGCCGGGGGGGACGGTGGTGGTGAAGCGGGCGGGGTCGTTGGGATCGAGGATGAAGTTGTGGATGACGAAGGGGCTCGCCGGGTCGAGGAAGTAGCCGCGGCGGGGGGCGTGCTGCTCGGATGAGCTGACGATGCGACTCGGGCGGACGTCGAGGTAGAAGGCGAGACGGGGGACGGCGCGGTGGTTGGGGACCGAGATCGGGCCACAGTGCGGGTCGAAGGCGCCGGAGTCGGCGAGGGCGCTGAGGTCACGCTCGATCTCGCCTTGGTTGGTGAGGTCGCGATGGACGGTGGAATCCAGGTCCCACTGGTTCGGCAGCCAGAGGACGAACAGCAGAGCGACGAG
>DASXBC010000208.1:0-2644 GCA_036406355.1 Solirubrobacterales bacterium
GCTCGTCGCCGTGGACGTCGGGCTCGATCAGCACGAGGCCCTCGATCTCGGTGGGCAGGCTGCGGAAGCTCATTTCAGCGGCTTGCCGTACTGGCGCTCGTAGTACTCGCGGTACTCGCCGGAGCGGATCGGCTCCCACCAGGACTGGTTCTCCCGGTACCAGCTGACAGTCCTCTCGATGCCCTCATCGAAGCGGACGGCGGCCTCCCAGCCGAGGCCCTCAAGCCGCGCGGCGGAGAGCGAGTAGCGGCGATCGTGTCCCGGGCGGTCGGTGACGTACTCGATCAACGACTTGTCGCGGTCGGTGAGAGCCAGGATGCGCCGGACCACCTCGATGTTCGGAAGCTCGTCGGGGCCGCCGACGTTGTAGACCTCGCCGGGCTCGCCGCGCTCGAGCACCGTGTCGATCGCGGCGCAGCAGTCCTCGACGTAGAGCCAGTTGCGGACCTGCATGCCGTCGCCGTAGACGGGCAGGGGATCGCCGGCCAGCGCGTTGAGGACGCAGAGCGGTATCAGCTTCTCGGGATGCTGCCGCGGCCCGTAGTTGTTCGAGGCCCGGACGATCAGGGCCTCGGAGCCGTAGGTGCGGGCGAAGGCGGCGACCAGCAGGTCGCCCCCCGCCTTCGATGCCGAGTAGGGGGAGGAGGGGTTGAGGGGCGACTCCTCCGTCGCCGTGCCCAGCTCTAGGTCGCCGTAGACCTCGTCGGTCGAGACCTGGAGGTGGCGGATCCCGGCGTCGCGCGTCGCCTCGAGCATCACGTAGGTCCCGTAGACGTCCGTGGTGATGAACTCGCCCGGCGCCTCGATCGAGCGGTCGACATGTGACTCCGCCGCGAAGTTGACCACCGCATCGGCGCCCTCGATGGCCGAGGCGACGGCGTCGCGATCGGCTATGTCGGCCTCGATCAGCTCCCAGCGCTCCTCCGGGAGCCCCTCGAGGTTCTCGCGGCGACCGGCGTAGGTGAGCTTGTCGAGGACGCGCACGGTGTCTTCCGCGTGGGCGTCCAGGTGACGCCTGACGTAGTTCGAGCCGATGAAGCCGGCGCCGCCGGCGACCAGGAGCCTCACGTGGTCTCGGCCCGCTCGTCCGTCCCGTCCGTGCCTTCCTCCCAGGTCACTGGCTCGAGGGGCAGCTCGCTTTCGCCGGTGATCTCCTCGCCATCGGCCTGGCGCTCCTCCCGCTCCCGCCGCGTCCAGTCGAGCATCGGCTGGCGCTTCGAGGCGCTCGAGCGCTGCTTGCGCGGAGCGTCCTCAACCTGATCCCGCCGCGCGAGGTAGTCGGAGAGGCCGCGCCGCCAGGGCGGCAGCTCGATCGGGGCGGAGCGGCGGCTGACCAGGACCGAGTTGGCGGGCCGCTTCGCCGGCCGCTCCATCATGTCGGTGGTGGTGGCCATGACGCGCGTCACCACCTCCGCCTGCCTGAAGATCTCCATCGCGAACTCGTACCAGGAGCAGCTGCCCTCGCCCGCCATATGGTGGATGCCGTAGGCAGCGCCGTCGACCAGGCGCAGCAGTCCGACCGCAAGGTGGCCCGTATATGTAGGGCAACCCACCTGGTCGTGGACCACGACGACCGGCCCGCCGCCCTGACCGAGGCGCAACATCGTCTCGACGAAGTTGCCCCCGTTGGGGCCGAAGAGCCATGAGGTCCGGACGATGAAGCTCTGACCGTTGACCACCGCCGTGGCCCGCTCCCCGGCAAGCTTGGTCCGCCCGTAGGCGTTGATCGGATCGGGGTCATCCGATTCGCCATAGGGACCACCCTCGCCGTTGAAGACGTAGTCGGTCGAGGGGTAGATGACCTTCGCGTACACCTTCGCGGCGGCATCCGCGACGAAGCCCGCTCCCTGGGAGTTGACCACCGATGCGTCGTGTTCGGACTCCTCGGCGCCGTCGACGTTGGTCCAGGCGGCACAGTTGATGACGGCGCCGGGGCGCTCGCGGGTGATCGTCCGCTCGACCCTGGCCGGGTCGGTGACGTCGAGGTCCTCGTGACCGAGCGCGAGCACCTGGTGGCGCATGTCCTGGGCGACGCGGACGACGTCGTGTCCCAGCATCCCGTTCGCTCCGGTGACCATGAGCTTCATGGGATCGAGATGTCCGCGTTGTCGCCGACCAGAAAGCGCAGCGTCTTGGGCATGCCCTCGCTGCGCGAGAGGCTCACGTTCTTGCCCAGCAGGCTCGCCTCCATTCGCGCGTGGAGGTTCTCGATGCTGGATCCCGCCAGCACGATCGAGTGCTCGACCTCGGATCCGGTGATGACCACGTCGCGGTCGATCGCGGTGTAGGGCCCGATGTAGGAGTCGGTGAGCCGCGTGCCGGCGCCGATGATCGCCGGGCCGCGGACCACGGTGCGCTCGAGCTTCGCGCCCTTCTCGATCACGACCCGCCCCTCGACGCGTGACTCGGAGTCCAGCTCCCCGTCGATGCGGGGCTCGATGTCCTCCAGCACCAGGCGGTTGGCCTCCAGCATGTCCTCCAGCTTCCCCGTGTCCTTCCACCAGCCCTTGACGATGTGCGGTTCGACTCGGCGGTCGGACTCGATGAGCGAGTCGATCGCGTCGGTGATCTCGAGCTCGCCACGACCGGACGGCTTGATCGAGCGGGCGGCGTCGAAGATCGCGGGCGTGAACATGTAGACGCC
>DASXBC010000209.1:0-5617 GCA_036406355.1 Solirubrobacterales bacterium
CGATCGAGAACCCGAACGTCGACTGCATCGGCCACCTGACCGGGCGCCTGATCGGACGCCGCGAGCCGTACGGGATTGACGTCGAGGCAGTCGCCGAGGCAGCGGCCCGGACCGGGACGCTGCTCGAGATCAACGGCAACCCGAACCGCCGCGACCTCTCCGAGCACCATGCCCGCCTCGCCGTCGAGGCGGGGGCGACGATCGTCCTCAACACCGACGCCCACGGCGTCGACACGCTCGACAACGTCGCCTATGCGGTCGCGACCGCACGGCGGGCGTGGCTGACGCCGAAGGACGTCGCCAACACCCGCGGCTGGCGCGAGTTCAAGCGATTTTTGAGTTGAGGTCGCCGCTGAGGCGGTCGCTTCGAAGGCCGGGCGTGCGGACGAGCTCGATCGGGCGCAGAGCGGAGTTGGGGACGACATAGAACTTGACCCCGTCGCGCTGCTCGACGCCGAGCACCGCGGCCTCGTGGGTGCGCATCGCGAGCGCCGCAAGCAGCGCGAACCCAGCGCCGACCGCGGCGACGCCCGGGTAGAAGACGCCGAGGACCCCGGCCGCCACGGCGGTCAGCCCGATCGGCCAGAGCCGGGCGAGGGCGATCCGCGATGGCGACTCATCGGGCAGCGAGGTCGCTGTCTTGGCCCGGGCGAGGGCGTCGCGAACGCCGTCGGCGGCGCGCTCGGGCCGTCCCAGCCGGAGGCCGATGACGAGCGCCGCCAGCCACCAGACCGCGGCGACGACGATCGTCCTGGTGTCGGTCTCGCGTCCGGCCGTGATCGCCGTGATCGCACCCAGCACGGTCGCCTCGCCGCCCGCCAGGAAGACCGTGGTCCGCAGCAGGTCGGTGAACGGCACGGCTAGCCCGCCAGCGACTCGAGGGTGGCGAGCCAGCCGGGTGGCCCGTCGACCATCCAGTCGGATTCCTGGGCGAGCTCGGGCGGCGCCTCGGGAGAGGCGACGCCGACGCAGAGGGCCGCCTCGAGCTCGCCGTCGTCGCGGAGCTCGCGCAGGCGGCGGAACGCGTCGAGGTCGGTGCGGTCGTCGCCGCCGTAGAGGGCGACGCCGATCCCATCGCTCGCCAGCAGCGCCGCCACCGCCGCGTCCTTGCCACCGCCTCCGGTCGGTCGCAGCTCGAGGACCTTGCGGCCCCAGCGCGGTTCGAGCCCCGCTCGCCCGGCCTCGGCGGCGAGCTCATGGGCCCGCGCATCGGCCGCCCGCTCGTCCTCGAGGCCGCGCCAGTGCAACGCCTGGATCGGGCCCTTGTCCTCGACCCGGAGGCCGGCGACCTCGATCACCCCCGCCTGCGCCGCGACGAACTCGGCCGCGGCGGTCTCGCGGTCCTGCACCGAGGGGTCCAGCTGCAGGCCGTCGCCGCCCGGCAGCAGCAGTTCGAGGCCGTGGTTGCCGGCGTAGGCGATCTCGTCGACGCCGACCAGCCGCCGCGCCTCCTCGGCCCGGCGCCCGGAGACGCAGCCGACGAGCCCGAACCGGGCACTGAGCGAGACCAGGACGGCCCGAGCCTGATCCGGAACGGCGGCCTGCTCAGGCCGCTCGACGATCGGTGCCAGGGTCCCGTCGACATCGGTGAGGATCGCCGCGGAGGCAGGCGCGGCCCGCAGCGGGGACAGCTCGTCGATCCCCGTCTCGCCCGCCCCGCTGCCGGTTTCGGGAGACACTGGACTTAGTATCGCCGCAATGAGCGCCGAGCAAACGGGCCCGTTCAGCGACCGAACCCTCAAACTCGCCGCGATCGGCACCCTCGCCGGGATCTTCAGCGGCCTCTTCGGGGTCGGCGGCGGGACCGTGATCGTGCCCCTGCTGATCCTCTGGTTCGGCTACGGCGAGCGGCTCGCGACCGGCACCAGCCTCGGGGCGATCGTCCTGATCGGCCTCCTCGGCACGGTCGCGCAGGGAGGGATCTACGGCAACGTCCACGTCGCGACAGGTCTCGCCCTGACCCTGCCGGCGATCGTCGGAGTCGTCCTCGGCACCGCGATCCAGCAGCGGATCCCGCAGCGCGCCGTTTCGCTGCTGTTCGCCGCGCTCCTGGTGGCGATCGCGATCGAGCTGATAATCCCGTGAGCGCGGAGCGAGCCAAATGAGCGATATCCGTTGCCTCGCGCCGCGAGCGAAGCGCGAACCAATGCGGAAGCGGAGGGCGCGGCACCATGAATGAGGTGTTGGCGGCGCTGGTCGCCGTCCTCGGCGGCCTGGCGGGCGGTCTCGTCGGCGTCGGCGGCGGCGTCCTCTTCGTCCCCGCGCTCGCGATCTTCATCGGCCTCTCCCAGGTCGAGGCCGAGTCCACTTCGCTGATGATGATCGTCATCGTCGCCGCGGTCGGTGCCTACCGCCAGTACGGGTACGGCAACCTCAAAGTCGGCGACGCCCTCTGGATCGGCGTTCTCTCGCCGGTCGGGGTCGTGATCGGAGTCGTGATCTCGAACTCGGTCCCGCAACGCTCGCTCGAACTCTGCTTCTCGGCGCTGGCGCTGTTCATCGCCTACACGCTGGTCCGCCGTGCTCTGGCCGTCGACCCGGAGCCCGAGCCCTCTGGCGCCTCCGAGCCCCATCGGTAGTCTCAATCTGTGGAATCGCTCAGCTGGGAGACCGACGTCCCGTCGCTCCGCTCCCCGATCCTCGTCTGCAGCTTCCGAGGCTGGAACGACGCCGCCGGCGCCGCCTCGACCGCCCTCGCCGCGCTCGCGTCGGGGTTCGAGGCCGAGCTGATCGCCCGCGTCGACCCCGAGGAGTACTTCGACTTCCAGGAGACCCGGCCGACGATCACCCTCACCGAGGGCCAGGCCCGCCACATCGAGTGGCCCCAGAACAACCTGATCTCGGCCCCCGTGTCGGGCGGTGAGCGCGACCTGGTGCTGCTCGACGGGACTGAGCCCAACCTGCGCTGGCGCACCTTTTCGGAAACGATTGCGACCGCGGCCGACGCGCTCGGGGTCGAGATGGTGGTGACGATGGGAGCGCTGGTCGCCGAGGTGTCGCACACGCTGCCGGTGCCGATCACCGGGCTCGCCTCGGACCCCGAGCTGGTCGAGGACCTCGAACTTCAGCGCTCGAGCTACGAGGGGCCGACCGGAATCGTCGGAGTCCTCCACGACTGCTGCAACCAGGTCGGGATCACCTCCGCCTCGCTCTGGGCGGCGGTTCCGCACTACGTCGCCGCCGTACCCAATCCGAAGGCAGGCCTGGCACTGCTGCGGCGGCTTGAGGGCCTGACCGGGATCGCGGTCGAGGCGCGCGACCTCGAGGAAGAAGCCGACACCTACGAGGAGCAGATCGGCCGCGCCGTCGCCGCCAATCCGGAGATCGCCGAGCTGGTCGAGCGGATCGAGGCCGAGCAGGTCGAGCAGTTCGGCGACGGCGAGGACCTGCCCTCGGCCGATTCGATCGCCCGCGAGTTCCAGCGCTTCCTGCGCCAGCAGGGCAACTGAGCGGTCGCGCTCAGCTCTCGGCGGCCGGGCAGATCAGCCGGTAGTCGCACCAGCTGCACACCGCCGGCGAGGGCCGCGGCTCGAAGTCCTGGCCGAGGATCCCCTCGCCGACCTCGAGCACGGTCCGCTCGACCCGCTCGGCGTCGTCGGGCTTGGTCGGCGCCGCGACCTTCTCGGCGTCGAGCACGTAGTAGTAGCTGCCGTGCGCCGCCTCGATCTCCCAGGCCTCGCGCGCCGCGAGCCGGTAGAGCGCGAGCTGGAGGTCGCTCTCGAGGTCCGACTCTGTCTTGCGCTCGCCGGTCTTGTAGTCGATCAGCTCGTGCTCGCCGTCGGGGAGGCGGTCGACCCGGTCGACGCGGCCGCGGACGTGGTGATCGCCGATCTTGATGTCGAACTTGCGCTCGAGCCAGACCGGTTCGCCCTCGGAGCCGCCCTCGCGCTCGCAGTAGAGCCGCAGGGCCTCGCGGGCCCGCTCCCGGTACTGCAGCTCATCGTCGCTGGTGCCGAAGCCGCCGCGTCGCCAGCCGGCCTCGAACAGCGCCATCAGCCGGTCGAGGTCGTTCTCGCCCCCATCGCTCGGCTCCTTGTGGAAGCGCTCGAGGACGTTGTGGATCAGGATCCCGAACCGCTGGTTGATCGTCGGCTCCTGCGGAATTCCGAAGACGCGGGCGAACTTGTACTTCAGCGGGCAGGTCAGGTATAGGTCGAGGTCGGAGGCCGAGAGGCTGAGGGCGCCATCGCCGCGGCGCGGGATGAAGGCCTCGAGCGAGGGCTCCTGGCGGGCGCCGATCAGCTTGCGGCGGCCCTCGCGGCGTCGCTCGGAGTCGAGCAGGTAGGAGTCGAGCGCCGAGGCATCGAGCTCGGCCTGCTGCTCGGGGGTGGCCACCTGGCGCAGAAGGCCGTTGACGGCGTCGACCGACTCCTCGGTCGGCTGGGCGTCGCCGGGCCGCTGGGCAAGCGCCGCCAGCTTCAGCAGCTCGAGGAAGCGGGCGATCGCGCGATTCACGTCGACCGCGGTGTCGAGGCGCGGCTCCGACAGCTGGCGACCCGCCTTCCAGGACTCCTCGAGGACCTCCTCGCGGAGGGTCCGGTAGGTCGCATGAAGGCCCTCGGCGGGGCCGAAGAGCTCCTCCGCGTGGCGCTCCTCCCTGGCGCCGGCGGCGGCCAGCGCTCCGGTGTAGAAGGGCGACGGGCGCACCTCGCCGCCGTCATCGCGTTCAATCCGCGAGAGCACCAGGCCCGACCGCGCGGGCCTCCCGATCCTCTCCGCCGCGTCGTCGTGCTCGAGCCCGAGGGCGAAGACGTGGTCGAATCCCATCCCCTTGGCGGCATCGCGGGCGAGGCCCTGGACGGAATCGGGCGCCGGCGGCTCGGTCACCCCCGCGGGCTCGACGCCGGCCTCGGCGACCGCGCTGAGGTGGCGGACGAAGTCGCGCGTCGATCCGTGCGGTTCGCGCCGGGCCCAGGCGGTGGCGAGCTCGGCGAGCCGCGAGAGGCCGAGCAGGCGCTCGGCCACCTCCGGTTGGGCCGCGAAGAGGCGCTGGCGCCGGATCCCGACTCGCTCGATCAGGCGGCGGACGAAGACGTCTGCGCGCCGCTCCTCCATCGCCGCCGAGGCGTCGCCGTAGAGCTTGAGGAAGTCCTGGATCCGCTCGCGCGCCTCGGGCGGGATCCGCGGGCTCTCGAGCGCCGCCTCGCAGGCGGAGACCATGTCGAGCTTGCGGCGGCGAGCGATCGTCGTCAGCCGCGCCAGGTCGGCCGGCGGAAGCTCTATCGGCGGCCGCGTCAGCGCCCGCGCCGCGGCCGCCGAGTCGGCGGGGTCGGCGAGGACCCGCAGCCAGGCGATCGCGTCGCGGACCTCGGCCCGCTGGAACAGCGCCGCCGGGCCCGAGAGGTGAAAGGGGATCCCGCGCTCCTCCATCGCCCCGGCGACCGGGCCGCCCCTCATCCCCGGGTCGTCGATCAGGACGCAGACGTCATCGGGGCGGACCCCGCCGGAGAGCAGCGTCTCGACCTCGCGGGCGACCGCCTGGGCCTGGGCGCGCTCGTTGGCACAGCGCCAGAACCGGACCTCGGGGTCGCGGAACAGGTGTTCGAGCCGGACCACGTCGCCGTCGGGGTGGACGTCCCGGTACCAGCCGCCGAGGTCGGCGGCGCGGGTCGGTTCC
>DASXBC010000210.1:0-6165 GCA_036406355.1 Solirubrobacterales bacterium
CGAGGCCTCGACCGCCTACGAGGGCATCCCCGAACTGTCCTGACCGATCCGGCCCGCCGCCCTCTACGATGGTCGCTCGCCCCTGTAGCTCAGTTGGTTAGAGCGGCGGCCTTTTAAGCCGCGCGGCGCGGGTTCGAATCCCGCCGGGGGCACTTGGGAGCTCGGGAAGGGGGATCCGTGGGGTCGAGGCCGGGCGTCCGAGCGGCGATCGTCGCGCTTGGGGTCCTCGTCTTGGCGCTGGCCTTCGTCCAGTCAAGCGTCGGAGACAGAATCGTTGACGGACCGTTGATCGTGAAATGGAGGCCGGAAGTCGCCCCGCAGCGGCGCCCTCAGTCGACGCCGGTGCCCGCCACGCTCCGCCTCGCTTTCGAATCGAGATCCAGCGAGACCGCCGAAATCCCTCGGCTGAGCGGTTTCAGCATGGAAACACTCAAACCGGTCGTGATCGACCCGACAGGGCTGCGCTCGTGCCCACGGCGGTACGTCTTTGCGCCCGACATCCCCGAAGCGGCCTGCGATCGCTCACTGGTGGGGCACGGCAGCATCATCTCTGAAGTATCCCTGGGCCCGGAACGTCCCCCGAGTCTGGTGCGGGGCGTTTTCCGCGCCTTCTATTCCGACGAAGGGTTCCTTCCGGATGAAGGCGATCATCCCGGCATCATCGCCGTCGTGAAGGCACGGATCCCGGCGCCGACCAGCTTCGTCATCCCGTTCACCCTCGCGAAGACCAAAGGCCCCGCCGCGAGAACGCGACTCTTCATTCCATCCGGACGTATACCGGAGCGGTGGAGCCACATCTCCGCCTTCAATATCTCACTGCACCGGGTCTTCGTCGACGAAACGGGCAAGCGGAGAAGTTTCGTGACCGCGACCTGTCCGACGCCGCCGGGCTTTCAGCTAGTTGGGTTTCCGTTTCTGTACGGCACCTTGACCTACGCGAACGGCGAGGAGCTACGCGTCCACGACATTTCCACCCACTGCATCATCGCCCACTGACCGTGTCCGACGTGATGCACGAAGACCACACCGCTCCCGTCCCCGGGGGGGCCAGGCACGACCAGGAGCTGCTCAGCACGCCGGTCGACGTCGAGGCCGAAGACGACCGCCGCCTCGACCGGATTCGGGCCGAGGTCGAGATGGGGTTCGACGCCCTGCGAGAGATCGAGGACGGGGTCTCGGTCTTCGGCTCGGCGCGGGTGCCGGAGGGCCACCGCTGGTATGAGCTCTGCCGCGAGACCGCGGCGCTCCTCGCCGAGAACGGCCTGACCGTGATCACCGGCGGCGGGCCGGGGCTGATGGAGGCGGCGAACCGGGGCGCGGCCGAGGCCGGCGGGCGCTCGGTCGGCCTCAACATCGAGCTGCCGCGCGAGCAGCGGCCGAACCCCTACGCCAACCTGCCGCTCCACTTCCACTACTTCTTCGCCCGCAAGCTGATGTTCGTCCGCTACGCGCGCGCCTTCGTCATCTTCCCCGGCGGCTTCGGCACCCTCGACGAGCTGAGCGAGAGCCTCAACCTGATCGAGACCGAACGGGTCGCGCACTTCCCGACGATCCTCGTCGACTCCTCCTTCTGGGCGCCGTTCCTGGCCTGGGTCGACGACACCCTCGAGGACGAAGGCCTGATCTCCGCCGCCGACAAGGAAATGCTGAAAACGGTCGACACCCCGCAGGAGGTCTGCGACCACGTCCTCCACGCCTGCGCGGCGCAGCGCCAGGCGGCCTGAGATCTAGGCGCCGCCCTCCCGTTCAGCGAGCCGTTCGGAGAGCCGGCGGAGCGCCTTCCGGTTGGCGCTGCGGGTCACCGCCCTCGTGATCGGGCCGATCAGGCGCTCGCCCCTCGGCGCCTGCAGCCAGGCGAGCTCGAAGCTGATCGACGTCCCACCGCCCTCGATCGGCTCCAGCGCGTAGCTCCCCTGGGTGAGGCGGCGTCCCTTTGCGCCGGTCGCGCGCTCGACGCTGCGTCGCGGCCGCTCGGACTCGATCACCTCCATGTCCAACCAGTCCTCGGGCCCCGGCTTCTTGACCCGCATCCGCGCCCTGGCGCCGGCGCCGCGCTCCGGTCCCGACGTCTCCCAGTCGACGAGGAAGTGGTCGGTGAACACCTCGTGGTTGGCGAGCACGTCGAGGTAGTCGAAGACCTCCTCGGGCGACTGCGGGACCTCGACGGAGACGGTGACCGGTTTCATGACCTCCGACGATAGCCCGGCCGCGGCGGTGGGTCAGAGGCAGGGATCGACGCCATGGCGCTCGACCAGGTTGTCGTCCTCGTTGCCGGCCGCGTCTCGCGCGCGCACCACGAAGTAGAAGCTGCCGTGCGAGGCCAGGCCAGGGGTGCGGAAGCTGGTGACACCCGGTTCGGTCGACCAGGTCGGGTGCGCGAAGTCCTCGCCGCCCGCTTCGGTGGCGAGGTAGACGTCGTAGATGATCTGCGCCGGCGGTGTGACGTCGTCGACGGCCCCTTCCCAGCTCAGATTGAACGGGGTCGTCTGCCCCGGTCGCTGCGGCCCGGGGGTGCAGGCGAACGCCGACTGCAGGCCTGCGAACCTGGGCGGGGTGGTGTCTCCGGGCCAGGGGTTCGGCGCGGGGTTTGCATCCGGGGAGGTCGGAGAGGGAGCGGCCACCGCGCTCGGGGCGACGGTCGCGACCCGACGGTGCCGATGCCGCGCCCGCCGGCAGCGGTCGCGGCGGTGGCTTGCACCGCGCGCGCAGCCCGACCCATGGGCACGGTGGTGATCGGCGCGGGCGCCTGCGCCCGCGGGAACGGCGACGATCGCCAGGATCGCAAGGCCGACCGGTGCCGCCCTTCCCACCATCGCCCCAAGGGTAGCCCGCCGCCGCCCGACCGGCTAATGCCGGAAATGGCGGTGCTTGGTGAAGACCATCGTCACGCCGGCGGCGTCGCAGGCCTCGATCACCTCGGCGTCGCGTTTCGAGCCGCCGGGCTGGATCACCGCCGTGGCTCCGGCCTCGATCGCCAGCTCGGGCCCGTCGGCGAACGGGAAGAACGCGTCCGAGGCGACGACCGAACCGGCGAGCAGGCCGTCCGCCTCCTCGCCGCGCGCGTCGCGGCACTTCTCGACCGCGAGCCGGACCGAGTCGACGCGGCTCATCTGGCCGGCGCCGATCCCGAGCGTCGCGCCGTCGCGGCCGAGGACGATCGCGTTCGAGCGGACGTGGCGGACCACCGTCCAGGCAAAGCACAGGTCGTCCCATTCCCTCTCGGTCGGCTCGCGGCTGGTGACGACCTCCATCATCTCCCGCGGCTCCGGCTCGCCGTCGCGGTCCTGGATCAGAAGGCCGCCGCGGACCCGTTTGACGTCGCGTTCGCCCGGGTTCGGCCGCCGCCGCTCCTCGTCGCAGAGGATCCGGATCGCCTCCTTGCGCTGCAATACCTCGAGCGCGTCGTCGTCGAAGCCGGGCGCGACCAGGACCTCGACGAAGTTGTCGTGCAGCGCTTCGGCGAGCTCGCGGCCGATCGGCCGGTTGATCGCGATCACCCCACCGAAGGCGGAGAGCGGGTCGCAGGCGAGGCCCCTCCGGTAGGCCTCGAGCGCATCCTCGCCGAGCGCGACGCCACAGGGGTTGTTGTGCTTGACGATCGTGCAGGCCGGCCCGTCGAAGTCTTCGGTCAGGGCCCGTGCCGAGTCGAGGTCGAGGACATTGTTGAAGGAGAGCGCGCGTCCGTGCAGCTTCGAGATTCCCGAGAGCGCGTGGCTGCGGACCCCGACTTCGGAGTAGAGCGCGGCGCGCTGGTGCGGGTTCTCGCCGTAGGCGAGATCGAGCTCCTTCTCCAGCGCGATCGCCAGATGCTCGGGGAAGTCCTCGTATGAGAGCGAGAACCAGCGGCTGATCGCGGCGTCGTAGCGGGCGGTCTGGGCAAATGCCTCGTTCGCCAGCCAGTGCCGCGTCGAGGCCGACAATTCGGCCCCGCCGGACTCCTCGAGCTCGGCGCAGACGGCGTCGTAGGACTCCGGCTTGACGACGACCGCGACCCCGGCGTGGTTCTTGGCCGCGGCGCGGATCATCGTCGGCCCGCCGATGTCGATGTTCTCGATCGCGAGGTCGTGCTCGACCTCATGCCCTTTGATCGTCTCCTCGAATGGGTAGAGGTTGACGCAGACGAGGTCGATCGGCTCGATCCCCTCGCGCTCCAGCGTCGCCATGTGCTCGGGGTTGTCGCGCTGCGCCAGCAGCGCCGCGTGCAGCCGCGGGTGCAGCGTCTTCACCCTGCCGTCGAGGATCTCCTCCTGGCCGGTGAACCCGGATACATCGGTGACCTCGACCCCGGCCTCGCGCAGCGCCGCCGCGGTGCCGCCGGTGGAGAGGATCTCGACCCCGGCCGCGGCGAGCTCCCTGGCGAAGTCGGCCACCCCGGTCTTGTCGGAGACGGAGATCAGCGCCCGGCGCACCCGGATCGCGCCGTCGCCGACGGCCTCCTGCGCGGTCTGTGTCCGGGTGTCACTCATCGACGAGGACCGTGGACGGGTCGCTCGAGTCGATCCTAACCATGCCCCGCGCGATCATGCGGATCGCCTCCGGGTAGAGCTCGTGCTCGACGGCGTGGACCGCCGCCTCGAGCCGAGCGCGGTCGCGGTCGCCCGGGATGGCCACCTCGCGCTGGGCGATCACCGGCCCGCTGTCGACTCCCTCGTCGACGAAGTGAACGGTGACGCCGGTCACCTCGACCCCCGCCGCGAGCGCCTGGCCGATAGCGTCGAGCCCGGGGAACGACGGGAGCAGCGCCGGGTGGACGTTGACGATGCGGCCACGGAAGCGGGCGACGAACGGGCCGCCGAGCAGCTGCATGTAGCCGGCGAGAACGACCAGGTCGGCGCCGAGGCCCTCGATCCAGTCGGCCATCGCTGCGTCGCGCGCCTCGCGGTCGGGGTGCTCCTCACGCGCGAAGACGGCGGCCTCGACGCCCGCCGACCGAGCCCGCTCGAGCGCCATCGCCCCGGCCCGGTCGGAGCCGACACCGACGACCTCGATCCCGCCGCGGCCGTGGAGCTCGTCGAGGATCGCCTGGAGGTTGGTCCCTGTGCCAGAGGCGAGGACGCAGAGCCTGAACACGGCTCAGGAGCCGGAGCCGGCGGGAACCACGGCGATGTCCTCGAGCGCGAACTTCCCGTTCGCGTCCTCGGGATCGCCGAGCGGGTAGCGGCCGCTGAAGCAGGCGTCGCAGTGATCTTCGGGAGAGCCGCCGATCGCCTCGTAGACGCCCTCCATCGAGAGGTAGGCGAGCGAGTCGGCGCCGAGCTCGTCGGCGATCTCCTCGATCGTCCGCCCGTGGGCGATCATCTCCTCGCGGGTCGACATGTCGATCCCGTAGTGGCACGGATGGCGGATCGGAGGGGCGCTGATCCGCAGGTGGACCTCGCCGGCGCCGGCCTCGCGGAGCATCCCGACGATCTGGCGAGTCGTGTTGCCGCGGACGATCGAGTCGTCGACGACGACGATGCGCTTCCCGGCGACGATCTCCGGCAGCGGGTTGAACTTCAGCCGCAGGCCTCGCTTGCGCAGCTCCTGGCCGGGTTGGATGAAGGTCCGGGCGACGTAGCGGTTCTTGATCAGCCCGTCGTCGCGGGGCAGCCCCGAGGCACGGGCGACGCCGGCTGCGGCAGGGTTGCCGGAGTCCGGGACCGAGATCACGAGGTCGGCCTCGACCGGTGCCTCGCGCCAGAGGATCTCGCCCATCCTCCCGCGCACCTCCTGCAGGACCTTGCCCTCGATGCGGCTGTCGGGCCGCGAGAAGTAGATGTGCTCGAAGACGCAGATCGCGGGCCGCGTCGAGCGCACCACCTGACGGGTCTCGAGACCGCGCTCGGTCAGCGAGACCATTTCGCCGGGCCGGACCTCGCGCAGGAGCTCGGCGCCGATGATGTCGAAGGCACAGCTCTCCGAGGCGACGACGAACCGCTCGCCGAGCCGCCCCAGCGAGAGCGGGCGGACGCCGTGCGGGTCGCGGAAGGCTACGATCGCCCGCTTGGTCATCGCCACCGTCGAGTAGGCGCCCCGCAGGCGTGGCATCACGTCGGCGACGACGTCCTCGATGTAGCGGGCGTCGTTGGAGGAGAGCAGAGCGGCGATGATCTCCGAGTCGGAGGTGCCGCGGAACGAGATCCCCATCTCCTTCAGCTCGCCCCAGAGCTCGACCGCGTTGGTCAG
>DASXBC010000211.1:0-13909 GCA_036406355.1 Solirubrobacterales bacterium
GCTTTCTCGATTCCGCCCAGGGCGCCTTTGTCGAAGGGGGTGACGGTGAGCAGGCGGGCATCGGTGGTGGCGACGTTGGCGAGCTGCTTGAGCGGCGTCGGCGAGCCGTAGTAGTCGACCGTGATCCGGTCCAGCAGGTGCGGCGAGGCGCGGCCGGTGCGCACCGTGGCCAGCTCGCCACGGCTCGACTCGACCGACTTCCGCATCCGGTCCTCGGCGTCCTTGAGCAGCTCGTCGATCAGCTCCACTGGATCCTCTCTCCGGTCCTCAGGCGGCGCTGGAAACCAGCGTACCCACCCTCTCGCCGCCGACGATCCTATCTATGTTGCTCTCGTCGCCCATGTTGAAGACGTAGATCGGCAGGTCGTTGTCCATGCACAGCGACAGGGCGGTCGAGTCCATCACCTTCAGTTCGCGCTCGATCGCCTCGCCGGGGGAAATCTCGGCGATGAACTTGGCGTCGGGATTGGTCGCCGGGTCGGAGTCGTAGACGCCCTCGACCCCGTTCTTGGCCATCAGGATCGCTTCGGCGCGGATCTCCAGCGCTCGGAGGGCGGCGGCGGTGTCGGTGGTGAAGAACGGGTTGCCCGTTCCCGCTGCGAAGATCACGACCCGCCCTTTCTCGAGGTGGCGCATCGCGCGCCGGCGGATGTATGGCTCTGCCACCTCCTTGACGTCGATCGCCGACATCACCCGGGTGTGCTCGCCGATCGTCTCGAGCGCGTCCTGGAGCGTGAGCGCGTTGAGGACGGTGGCGAGCATCCCCATGTAGTCGCCGGTGGCGCGGTCCATCCCGGCGGCCGCCGCTTTCAGGCCGCGGAAGATGTTGCCGGCTCCGACGACTATGGCCACCTCCACCCCGCGTTCGCGCACCCGCGCGACCTGGCGGGCGATCCGCTGGACCTCGCCGGCATCGGTGCCGTAGCTCAGCTCCCCCATCAGCGCCTCCCCCGAGAGCTTCAGGAGGATGCGGCTGAACTGGGGATCGGGGTCAGCCACCGACCCGGAAGTATGCGAAGCGCGCGATCCGTACGTTCTCGCCGGTCTTCGCGGCCATCTCCTGGCGCAGCTCCTCGATCGACTTCGAGTCGTGCTTGTCGGCGTTGACGTGCGCCTGGTCGAGGAGCGCGACCTCCCTGGCCCATTTGGCGAGCTGGCCCTCGACGATTTTCTCGACGACGTCGTCCGGTTTGCCGTCCTCACGGGCCTTCTCCTCGAAGACTCTGCGCTCCGCGTCGCGCTCCTCCTCGGGGATCTCCTCGGAGGAGACGTACTGCGGAGCCGTCGCCGCGATGTGCAGCGCGACCTCGTAGGCGAACGCCTTGAAGTCCTCGTTGCGGGCGACGAAGTCGGTCTCGCACTGGACTTCGACCATCGCGCCGACGCGGTCGTTGGCGTGGACGTAGGAGGCGACGACCCCCTCATTCGTGCCCCTCCCCTCGCGCTTCGCGGCCGAGGCCTGTCCCTTGACCCTGAGGATCTCGACGGCGCGGTCGGCGTCGCCCTCGGCCTCCGCCAGCGCCGCTTTGCAGTCCATCATCGCCGCCCCGGTCCGATCCCGAAGCGCTTTCACATCCGCAGCCGAAACGCTCACGACTGAGCTCCTTTCGAGGAAGCCGCCGCGGAAGACGCAGCGGCCTCGGACCCTGCGGGCGGCGCGGGAGCATTGGCGCTGTCTTGTCGAGGGCCCTGTCCCGCGGGTGGCGCGGATGAGGGGTCCTTGCCGGCAGCGTCGTCCCGCGAGGACGGGGACCCCTCGTCCGCGACAGGACCCGCGGGCCGGGGCTCCCCGGCCTGGGCAGCGGCAGCAGCCTGCGCCGCCTGCTCGGCCTCCAGCCGCGCCTTCTCTTCCTCCTCGCGCTTCTTGCGCTCCTCCTCCTCTTTGCGGCGACGCTCCATCTCCTCGGCGATCCGCCTTTCCTCCTGCTGGCGCCAGGCGCCCGAGCCGGTCTCGATCGCGCTCCCGATCGTCCCGATGACCAGCTCGCAGGAGCGGATCGCGTCGTCGTTGCCGGGGATCACGTAATCGATCTGGGTCGGGTCGCAGTTGGTGTCGACGAGGCCGATGATCGGGATCCGCAGCCGCACCGCCTCGCGGACCGCGATCTCCTCGGTTTTGAGATCGGTGACGAAGACCGCATCGGGCAGCCGGTCCATGTCGCGGACGCCGCCGAGGTTGTAATCGAGCTTCGCGAGCTCGGCCTGCATCCCCATCCGCTCCTTCGTTGGCAGCAGGTCGAGTTTGCCCTCCTCCTGCCAGTCGGTCAGCTCGTGCAGGCGCGAGATCCGGGCCGAGATCGTGTTGAAGTTGGTCAGCAGGCCGCCGAGCCAGCGCTGGCTCACGTAGGGCATCTGGCATTTCTGCGCCCAGGTCTCCACTGCGCTGCGCGCCTGCTTCTTGGTCCCGACGAAGAGGACGGTGCCGCCGCCGGACGCGAGCTCGCCGGCGAAGCGGCGCGCGTTCTCCAGCAGTTCCTCCGTCTGGACGAGGTCGATGATGTGGATCCCGTCCAGCTCGCCGAATATGTAACGGCGCATGTTCGGGTTCCAGCGCCGCGTCTGGTGTCCGAAGTGGACCCCAGCCTCGAGCAGCTCTTTGAGGCCAGCCTCTGGCATTTTCAGTTTTCTCCTTGGTTTGGCGCTACCCCACCGCTCTGACCGGGGATTCGGCCGCTGCCGATCAGGATCCGGGGCGATACGGCGGGGGTCGGTTGAAGGGTGAAGGATTGTAGAGGGGGAGCGGGGCTCAGGCGCCCCGGGCCGCATCCAGGGCCGCGGTGAGGTCGCCCGGGAGCTCCGAGGTGAAGACCATGTCGACGCCGGTGACCGGGTGCGTGAACGCCAGCCTGTGGGCATGGAGGAAGGGCCGCTCGAGCCCGTAGCGGCGCTCGCCGCCGTAGGTCGGGTCGCCGACCAGCGGGTGGTCGATGGCGGAGAAATGGGCCCGGATCTGGTGAGTTCGACCGGTCTCCAGCCGGGCCTCCAGCAGGGTCTCGCGCGGAAGCAGCTCGAGCACCGTGAAATGGGTCCGTGCCTGGCGCGACGCGGCGCCCGAGACCGCCATCCGGTGCCGCTGCCGTGCGGCGCGTCCGATCGGCGCGTCGATCGTCCCCGACCGCGACGGGAGGCGCCCCCGGGCGAGCGCGAGGTAGACCCGTTCGACCTCACGGCGGCGGACCTGGGCCTGCAGGGCGCGGAGCGCCTCCTCGCCGCGGGCGACGACCAGCAGCCCGCTGGTCCCCTTGTCGAGGCGGTGGACGATCCCCGGCCGCTCCGGCTCGCCGCCACCGAGGATCTCGCCCAGCTCATCGACGAGCGTCGGGCCGCTGTGCGACGGCGCCGGATGGACGACCAGCCCCGCCGGCTTGTCGACGACCGCCAGCGAGTCGTCGATGTGGACGACCCGGAGCCCGCGGCTCATCGCTGCTCTCCGGTGAGGCTCAGCGCCAGCAGCAGGACGCCGACGGTGATCGAGACGTCGGCGAGGTTGAACGGCGGCCAGGAGAAGATGTCGACGTAGTCGGTCACCGCGTCGGCCCGGATCCGATCGGCGAGGTTGCCGAGCGCGCCGCCGGCGAGCAGTCCGACGGCGACCCACATCCAGGGCCGGGTCGGGTCGCGCGAGAAGAGCCAGCCGATGAAGGCGATGCTGCCGAGGGCGAAGGCGACGAGCAGGGCGCCGCCGCCGCCGGCGATTCCGAAGGCGACGCCGGTGTTGTGGGCGAGCGTGAGGCCGAACGGGCCGACGTCGACGTGCTCGCCGGGGTAGAGGTTGGACTCGATCACCGCCTTGACCGCCTGGTCGGCGGCGACGACGAGGCCGCAGAGCGCGCCGGCGAGGCGCCAGGCGCGGGCCCGCTTCGCCGTCACCCTTGAATCAGGCCGACGACGATGTATTGGAGCACGAAGAGGGCGATGATCCCGATCATCGGGCTGAGGTCGAGCGCGAAGCCGCCGCCGCCGATCGGCGGCAGGATGCGCCTGAACAGGTTGAGGTAGGGATCGGTGGTCTCGGTGACGAAGTCGAGGCAGGCCCGCAGCACGCGGTTGTACGGCATTCGCGGCACCCAGGAGATCAGGACCCTGATCAGGATCAGGACGATGTAGACCAGGAACAGCGCGCTGACGTACGAGGCGACGTCGTCGCGGGTCAGCGCCAGCGCGATCACGGCAAGTCCTCGCGCTTCGCTCGCTGCGCGACACACCAGACTGCGACGCTTGCTCGCTCCGCGCTCACGGTCTCATCCTCTCGAGCGAGGCTCTGACGGCGGCGGCGAACGCGTCGCGCGCGCCCTCGCGGTCGAGCGCCTCGAGGCCGGCCTCGGTGCTTCCTCCGGGAGACGCCACCGCCCGACGGACCTCGGCGGGATCGCGGCTCTCGAGCAGCTCCGCGGTGCCGGCCGCGGTCTCGACCACGAGCTCGCGGGCGAGTGCGTCGTCGAGGCCCGCCTCGGCGCCGGCGTCGGCAAGTGCCTCGATGGCCAGCGCGAGGTAGGCCGGGGCGCACCCCATCACCGCCGTCGCCGCGTCGAACTGGGCGTCGGGCAGGTCGACCGTCTTGCCGAGAAGGTCGAGCAGCGCCCTCACCTCGGCCGACTCGCCGCCCGCGACGCAGAGGACCCCCCTGCGGACCTCGACCGCGACGTTCGGCATCACCCGGAAGACGTCGGCGTTGGGGAAGGCGGAGCGGATGCTCTCGAGCGCGGTCGCGCCGAGCAGCGAGACGAGCGGCCTGCCGACCTCACCGATCTCCGCGGCCACGTCGCCCATCCTCGCGGGCTTGACGGCGAGGACGAGGACGTCGGCGGCCTCGGCGAGCTCGGCGTTCGACCCGACCGCCCTTCCGTCGACCTCGGCCGCCAGTTCCGCGGCCCTCCCGGACCCGGAATCCGTGAACAGCATCTTGTCGACGGCGCCGACCCAGCCGCGGGCCATCGCGGCGGCCATGCTGCCAGAGCCGATGAACCCGACAACCATGGCCCGCAGCCTAGTGACGGCCGGCTTCGAAGCGGTCTATGACTGGTTGAAGAAGCCTTTGTCGAGGAGGCGCGCCTTCTCCTCGGCGGAGACCTCGACGTTGCGCGGGGTCAGCAGGAAGATCTTCTCGGCGATCCTCTGCATGCCGCCGTCGAGCGCATAGGTGAGGCCGGAGCTGAAGTCGATCATCCGCTTCGAGAGCTCGTGATCGGTCGTCTGCAGGTTGAGGATCACCGGCACCTTGCGCTTGAACTGGTCGGCGACCTGCTGGGCGTCGTTGAAGTTGCGGGGGATGACGAGGTGAACCTGGACGTCGGAGTCACCGTTGCCGACCGGGCGCAGGACGCGGGTCCGCGAGGCCGCGATCGGCTCGTCGTCGGCGAAGATGTCGTCGATCTCGTCACGGCGCGCGCGACGGGAGGTGGGCAGCCGTCGAACCTGTCCGGAGCGGCCGCCGTCCGGCTCGTCCTCGGAGTCGGGAATGAATTCCTCCTCGTACTCCGGGCCGTAGTCCTGGTCTTCGGCGAGGCCGAAGTAGACGAGCGCTTTATGCCATGTGTCTCGGAGTGCCATATCAGCGCATCATTCGGCTTGAAGCGGCCGATTCCTTCGCCAATTATGCAGCAGTCGTCACATGTAGAGGACGGTTCCAAGCCGGACGATCGTCGCCCCCTCCTCGACCGCGACCTCCCAGTCCTGCGAAGTCCCCATCGAGAGCCGCTCGAGGCGGTGCTCGGCGGCGAGCTCGGCCAGCCGAGCGAAATGGGGCCGCGAGGCCTCCGGATCCTGGCTGAAGGGAGGCATCGTCATCAGGCCCGAGACGCGAACCGGGCAGCGCTCGATGAACGCCCCCAGCTCGGCCGGCGCGATCCCGGCCTTGCCCTCCTCGCCGGCGACGTTGACCTCGACCAGGACCTCGGTCTCCGGGCCCCCATGACGTCCCAGCTGTTCGAGCGCCGAGTCGCTCGCCACCGAGTGGATCAGACGGCAGATCGGCAGCAGCTGCTTCACCTTGCGGCTCTGGAGGGTGCCGATGAAGTCCCACTCGAAGGCACCGCCCCAGCGCTCCCGTTTCGCCGCCAGATCCTGTTGCCGGTTCTCGCCGACGAGGGTGACCCCCGCCTCGGCGAGCACCCCCATCTCCTCGAGCGGCACGTACTTCGTCGCCGCCAGGATCTCGGTCTCCTCGCCGGCGATCTCATGGGCGCGCTCGAGGTTGGCGGCGACCTTCGCCGCCTCGATGCCTTCGATCAGTCCCGGCACCTCAGCCCTCCTCGATCCAGGCGAGGCCGGCCTGGCGCCCGGTGGTGCCGGCGTCGCGGCGGTGGGAGAAGAAGCGCTCCTCCTCGCAGCTCGTGCAGATTTCAGCGGCCTCGACGCGCTCGACCCCGGCCCCGGACAGCAGCCGGCGGGCGACCTCGGTGAGGTCGAGGGTGGGCCCCGGCGCGTCGATGCCGAGGGCGGCGAAGGCGCCACGGACGTCGTCGCCGACCTCATAGCAGCACGGCCCGATGCCGGGCCCGATGGCGGCGTCCGTCGCCGCGATCGCCTCCACCCCGTGCCCGACGATCCCGGCCGCGAGCCCGCGCCAGCCGCAGTGGAGCATCGCCACCGCGCCGGGGCCGGCCAGAGCGACCGGCAGGCAGTCGGCGGTGAGAACGAGTGGGGCCAGGCCCGGCTCGAGCGCGACCTGGCCGTCGACCTCCGCGACGGGCGCGCCGGGCGAGGCGAAGGGGCTCGGTCGCTGCGGCTCGAGGTGGACGGCGACCTCGGCGTCGTGGACCTGGCGGCCGATCAGGACGTTCTCCGCCTCGAAGCCGAGCGCGCCCGCCAGCCGGCGCCGGTTCGCGACCACACGGTCCCGATCGTCACCGCTCAGGTACCCGAGGTTGAGGCTCTCGAACGGCCCCTCGCTGACGCCCCCGATCCGCGTCGAGAAGGCGACCCGGGCGCCCGGCAGCTCCGCCTCGAGCCACTCGACGCCCCCCTCGCTACGCCACTCCATCGCCGCCCCTCGCCGCCTCGAGCGCCGCCTCGAGCTCCTGCTCGCGCCCGCTGAGGCGGTCGTCGAGCTTCAGCCTCAGGGCCTCCTTAAGGCCTCGGCCCACGGCGGGGCCTTCCGGGACGCCGGCCTCGATCAGGTCGGCCCCGTCGATCTCGAGGGCGACGTCGCGCCACTCGAGCATGTAGCGGTCGAGCCAACCCGCGCCCATCGCCCGGGCGAGAACGAGCTCGACCGGGTTGCGGCCGGCGGTGGCGGCGACCCCCTCCGAGGGGCTTGCGGGATCGAGCGCGGCGAGCTCCTCGGCGGCCCCGGTCGGGCCGAGCGCCGCGGCCAGCACCGCCTCCGCCCTGGGGACGGACCCCTCCCAGGGCGGGCCCGAGAGCAGCTCGGAGACTCCGGCGGCGAGCTCGAGACCGCCGGGCCTTAGCTCGACCAGTCCCCACTCGGACAGGAGCCCGAGCCCGCCCGCCGCCCCCGGCTCGGCTGCGATCCGCATCAGGTCGGCCCGGCGACGGTCGGCGGAGACGGTGTCGAGAGCGGCGTCGCGAATCAGCGCCGCGGTCTCGGGCTCGAGGTCGAATCCGAACCGGGCCGCGTAGCGGGCGGCGCGGAGCGCCCTGGTCGGGTCGTCGCGAAAGGAGCCCGTGTGCAGGACCCTGATCAGGCCCGACTCGAGGTCGCCGCGACCGCCGTGGGGATCGATCAGGCGGGGGTCGCCCCACAGCGGAACGGCCATCGCGTTGATCGTGAAGTCGCGGCGCGAGAGGTCGGCCTCGATGTCGGCAGCCGGCTCGACCACGGGCAGCGCCCCGGGTTCGGGGTAGGACTCCGAGCGGGCCGTCGCGATGTCGACGCGGTGGCCGTCGATCACGGCCTTGGCGGTCCCGAAGCGCTCGTGCTCGGTCCAATCGGCGCCCACGGCGGCCGCCAGCTCGGAGGCGTCCCCGACCACCACCAGGTCGATGTCGGCCCGCCCGCGCCCCAGCAGCAGGTCGCGCACCGCGCCGCCGACGAGGTGGACAGGCGCGGTGGCCGCCGCCGCGATGGGAGCCAGCTCGGGGTAGGCGTCCTCGATCGCTTTCCCGAGGTCCTCGGTCGGCATCAGGGTCGGCGACATCGGTCAGGCGCGCACCGGGATGCCGGCGTCCGCCAGGTGTCGCTTCGCGTCTCGCACCCTGTAGTCGCCGTAGTGGAAGATCGAGGCGCAGAGGACCGCGTCGGCGGCGCCCTCGGCGATCGCCGCGCTCAGATGCTCGAGCGAGCCGGCGCCGCCGGAGGCGATCACCGGCACCGAGACGGCCTCGCTGACCGCCCGGGTCAGCTCGAGGTCGTAGCCGTCATTGGTGCCGTCGCGATCCATGCTCGTCAGGAGCACCTCCCCGGCCCCGCGCTCGACCGCCTCGACGGCCCAGGAAACCGCGTCCCGCCCCTCAACCCTCGTCCTCCCCCCGTTCACGTAAACGTCCCAAGGTCCAGCTGACCCGGTCGGAACTCGTTTCTTTGCGTCAATGGCAACCACCACGCACTGGGCGCCGAACTGGTCGGCGAGCTCGGTGAGGAGATCGGGGCGGGCGAGCGCGGCGGAGTTGACCGAGACCTTGTCGGCGCCGGCGTCGAGCACGGCCTGCGCGTCGGGGACCGACCTGATCCCGCCGCCGATGGTGAACGGGATGAAGACGTTGTCGGCCGTGCGGCGAGCCAGCTCGACGATCGTCTCGCGCTGCTCGTGAGAGGCGGTGATGTCGAGGAAGACGAGCTCGTCGGCGCCCTCGGCGTCGTAGCGTTCGGCCAGCTCGACCGGATCGCCGGCGTCGCGGAGGCCGACGAAGTTCGTGCCCTTGACGACCCGACCGGCGTCGACGTCGAGACAGGGGATGACCCGTTTGAGGACCATCGGAAAAGCCTAGTCCCGCCCGAGTGCCGCGTTCGCCTCGGCGACGGTGAATCGCCCCTCATACAGCGCGCGGCCGACGATCACGCCGGAGACGTTCTCCGGCGCGCCGCCGGCCAGGGCCTCGAGGTCGGCAAGCGAGCCGACGCCGCCGGAGGCGATGACCTCGGCATCGGTCGCCGCAGCGACCCGCCCGAGCTCCTCGAGCGCCGGCCCCTCCATCGTCCCGTCGACCTCGATCGTCGTGCAGAGGAACCTCGCGACGCCGCGATCGCTGAGCTCGGCGACGGCATCCGCGACCTCGGTCTCGCTCCCCTCGGTCCAACCAGCGAGGGCCACCCGGCCGCCCCGGGCATCGACGGAGACGACCACGCGATCCCGGTGCCGGAGCAGCATCTCGTCGAGGAACGCGGGATCGCGCAGCGCCGCGGTTCCGATCACGATCCGCTCGGCCCCGGCCCCCAACGCGGCCGCGACCGAGTCGGCATCGCGAAGCCCGCCGCCGACCTGGATCGGGCACCGGGCGGCGGCGGCGATCCGTTCGATCGCGTCGAGGTTCTCGGGCGAGCCGGAGCGGGCGCCGTCGAGGTCGACGACGTGGAGGAACTCGGCCCCCTCCACGGACCACCGGGTCGCGGCGTCGACCGGGTCCGCGTCACACGCGGTCTCGCGCTCGTAGTCGCCCCGGAGGAGCCGCACCGCGCTGCCGCCGCGGATGTCGATCGCCGGGTAGAGGATCACGCCGCGGCGGGCGTCCTCGCGCAGACGCCGGCGAAGTTCGCCAGCAGGCGCAGGCCGGCGGCGCTCGACTTCTCGGGGTGGAACTGGGCCCCGAAGACGTTGTCTCGCTCCACGGCGCAGGCGAAGCGGGCGCCGTAGTCCGCGGTCCCGAGCAGGTCGGCAGCCCCCGGGCGCGGCGCGAACGAGTGGACGAAGTAGAACGGGGTGCCGCTCTCGATCCCCTCGGTCAGCCGCGAGCTCCGGGTCCATGTCACCGGCGACCAGCCGATATGGGGGACCTTGAGGCCGTCGGCCTCGAGCCCCGCGACCTCGCCTGGCAGCAGGCCGAGGCCCGCCGCGCCGCCGAGCTCGGTGGTCGAGTCGAAGAGCAGCTGCAGCCCGAGGCAGATCCCGAGGATCGGCACGCCGGCTTCGCGCCGCTCGGCGATCAGCGCGTCGATCCTGAGCCCCCGGATCCGCTCCATCGCGCGGGGGAAGGCGCCGACGCCCGGCAACACCAGCCCGGCGGCGGCGCGGACCGTGTCCGGGTCGTTGGCAATCGCCGCCTCGGCGCCTACGTGCTCGAGCGCCTTCTCGACCGACCGCAGGTTCCCCATCCCGTAGTCGAGGATGCAGATGCAGACGCCTCCTCCTCTGCTCTCGCCCGCCCTCGGAAGATCAGATATGGACGCCGGCGGGCTTCCGCGTCCGGGGGCAGCTGGGGTCGGCTCACTCACTCAGGGTTCCCTTCGTCGACGGAACGCCCGTCTCGTCGGGGTCGAGCGAGACCGCGACCCGAAGGGCGCGGGCGAAGGCCTTGAAGCAGGCCTCGATCATGTGGTGGGCATTGGTCCCGTAGCGGACCGAGAGATGGAGGGTCATCTTCGAGGCGTTGGCGACGGCGCGGAAGAACTCCTCGGTCAGCTCGGTGTCGAAGCCGGCGATCGAGGTCGCCGGCAGATCGGCATCGAAGACGCAGAGCGGCCGGCCGGAGATGTCGATCGCGCACTCGGCGAGCGACTCGTCCATCGGCACCAGAGCCGATCCGTAGCGGCGGATCCCCGCCCTGTCGGCGAGCGCGTCGTCGAGCGCCTGCCCGAGGACGATGCCGACGTCCTCGACGGTGTGGTGTGCGCCGGTCTCGAGATCGCCGCTGGCCTCGACCCGGAGCCCAAGCCGGCCGTGGCGGGCGAGCAGGTCAAGCATGTGGTCGAGGAAGCCGACGCCGGTCGCGGCGCTCGAGTCTCCTCCGTCGAGGTCGAGGGTGAGCTCGATCCTGGTCTCGGCGGTGCTGCGATTCCTCTCGGCGCTGCGGCTCATCGCTGGCTCCTAATCATCGCCGACTCGCCGTGGACCGGGAATCCCTCGGCGCGGGCGATCGTCTCGACGTGGGGCGCAAGTTTCGCCGCCGCCTCGGGCGGAATCTCGACGGTCGAGATCCGGCGCCGGAAGGTCCCCGGCCCCAGCGGGCCGGAGAAGCGGCCGGCGCCGGACGTCGGCAGGACGTGGTTGGAGCCGGCGACGTAGTCACCGAACGCGGTCGCGCCCATGCGGCCGACGAACACGCAGCCGGCGGTGGCGACGCGACCGGCGAGCAGCGCCGCGTCCTCCTCGACGAGCTCGAGGTGCTCGGGAGCGTAGGCGTTGGCGAGGGCGATCCCCGCCTCGGCATCGGGAACCTGGACCGTCGCCAGGGGCGCGTCGGTCACGCTCGGGCGCGACTCCGCGGCCTCGGCGACCGCCGCCTCGATCGAGTCGAGGACCCGCTCCTCGACCGCCGCGACCAGCAGCGGGCTCTCGTCGCCGTGCTCGGCCTGGGCGCAGAGGTCGAGCGCCACCCATTCCGGGTCCGCGTCGTGGCCGGCGATGACCATCAGCTCCGAGGGCCCGGCGTAGGAGTCGATCCCGACCAGCCCGTGCACCTCGCGCTTCGCTTCCTGGACCCAGGCGTTGCCCGGCCCCGCGATGACATCGACCGGCGCGACCGACTCGGTCCCGTAGGTGAGGGCGAAGATCGCCTGAGCGCCCCCCATCGCGAAGATCTCGTCGACGTCGCTGATCGAGGCCGCGGCGAGGACGATCGGGTGCAGCTCGCCATCCGGGCCGGGCGGTGACGCCAGCACGACCCGCTCGACGCCCGCGACCCGGGCGGGGATCGCGCACATCAGGACGCTCGACGGGTAGAAGGCCCTGCCGCCTGGGGCATAGATCCCGGCGGCGGCGACGGGAATCGACCCGACCGTCACGGTCTGGCCCTCGGGAAGGCCCACCCGGCGCGCCTCGGGCTCGAGCTGGGCCTCGGCGACTGCGCGGATGTTCTCGGCGGCGACCTCGAGCGCCTCCCGTAGCCCGGAATCGATCGTCGCGAGGGCGGCATCGGCATCCTCGCGTGCGACCGGCAGCGAGGCCGGGCGCTGACCGGCAGCGCCGAGCCGCGCGTTGAGACCGAGGACGGCCTCGTCGCCTCCCTCCCTCACCTCCTGCTTGATCGCCTCGACGTCGAGGTCGGGCACGACCTCGCCGGACTCGAGGTGCCAGAGCCTGATCTTCGTCGCGGTCGGCGTCGCCGCCTCCCACGCGAAGCGCCTCACCCTCATCGCCTGCTCGCCTCCCGCAGGCGCGCCGCGAGGCCGTCGACCTCCTCGCCGCGCAGCTTGTGGGCGACCCGATTGGAGACGAACCTTGCCGAGCACTGGAGGATCTCCTCGCGCACCTCGAGCCGGTTCTCCTCGAGGGTGCGGCCGGTGGCGACGAGGTCGACGATCCCGTCGGCGAGGCCGATCAGTGGCGCCAGCTCGACCGACCCCTTCACCTCGATCACCTCGACCTGGCGGCCGGTCGTCTCGAAGTGGCGCTCAGCGATCCGCGGGTACTTGGTCGCGATCCGCATCATTCCCAGCCGGCGCGCCGACTCGCCGAGGCGCTCGTCGCCGCGGCGGCCGGCGAGGACCATCCGGCAGCGCCCATAGCCGAGATCGAGCAGCTCGTAGACCATCCTGTCGGCCTGCTCGAGGAGGACGTCCTTGCCGGTGATCCCGACGTCGGCTGCGCCGGCCTCGACATAGGTCGGGACGTCGGATGGGCGCATCGTGACGAGGACGATCTCGCCCTCATCGAAGATCAGGGCGCGTGACCCTCCGCGCACCGCGCTGGTATCGACCCCGGCTGCATCGAGAAGATCGAGGGTTTCCTCGAACAGCGCGCCGCGCGGCACGGCGAGCTTGAGCGGCCCCTCCGCCTTGGCGCGGCCGGTTCCCGCGAACCCGCCGCTCATGCCACACGCCCCACGCTCATGTCCGCTCTTCCTCCTCGATCTGGGCGACGTGCACCCGCTCGAGGTAGGGGGCGAAGCCCGCCGCCGGAAGGTCGACTCCGAACCGCCGCAGCAGCTCGTCGTAGCGGCCGCCTCCCCCGAGGATGTGCCCGACCGCGGGGTCGTATACCTCGAGGATCGCGCCGCTGTAGTAGCCAAGGTCGCGCAGAAGGCCGAGGTCGATCTGGACCCGGTCGGCGACTCCGCGCGCGTCGAGCGCGTCATACGTCTCGCCGAGCCGGGCGCTGGCCCGCTGGACGGCGGCTCCCCCCAGCTCGCGGGCGCGGTCGAGGACCTCGCTGCCGCCGCGCAGCTGCGAGAGGGCGACGCAGGTCTCGACCTGCTCGGCGCCGATCCCGTCGATCTCGGAGAGCTCGGCCTCGAGCCCGACGAGGTCGTGCGTCGCGAGACGGGCGAGAACGGCGTCGCGGGCCTCGCCCTCGATCCCGAGCTCTTCGAGCAGCTGGCGGTAGAGGTCGGCGTCGCCGAGCCCGATCACCGCCCGGTTGAGGCCCGCCGCGTCGAGCGCGGCCTCGAGCACCTCGACGACCTCGACGGTCCCGTCCGGCGCCGCGGCGCCGATCAGCTCGATCCCGGCCTGGGCGAACTCGCGCATCTGCCCGCGCTGCGGGCGCACAGCGCGAAACGCGTTCGCCAGGTAGCAAAGCCGCAGCGGCATCTCGGCGCCGGCGTAGCGGTTGGCGACGAGCCTCGCGATCGGCACCGTCATGTCGGAGCGCAGCGTCAGCAGGTCGCCGCGCTCATCGAAGAACCGGTACGAGGCGCTCGTCGTCCGCCCGTCGCCGCGGGAGAGGACGTCGTCGTACTCGAGCGTCGGTGTCGCCACCTCGCCGTAGCCGCGACTCTCGAAGACCTCGATCATCGCCAGGTGGAGACGCCGAAGCTCGCGCATCTCGTCGGGAAGGATGTCCCGCGTGCCGGGTGGAATCCGATCGATGGTCACCGTCGTCTCCTCTGCTTACGTGTCCGGGGGCCGCTACGC